>JAIXVO010000178.1 GCA_027482985.1 Cyanobacteriota bacterium | reverse complement strand
GGTGGCAGCCCCCCAAACCCCCCGAATTCAGGGGACGGCTGCGTCCCCCGAACCCCCTCCAGAGGGCAACGCTGGGGCTACGCATTCATGCACTGGTTGCGACGTTGTTGAGATTGTCCCCTGAGATGGGCCAAGGGGGTGTGATGATTTCTGGTAGTAGGGTTTGGGCGGCGACGTGAGATCAGCGGCATGGGGTGATGGGGCTTGGGTACAAGTACGAGTCACGTCGCCCCGATGTTGCGATTTCTTGCGATTCTTTGCCGATTATGGCTGATCCCCACCTGGCTTCTTAAATTCATCTAAAAAAATAGATGACCATCATCAGGCTGGCATAGCATCGAATGTCGGTTGGTCTGTGTTGCCGATGTTTGCTCAAGGTCTTGTGCGCCTTCAGTCTTTATTCCATCCCCACTTTATGAACAAATCCTCGGATTTCAACGACAACTGAGGTTCCGTTGGGGTTGATGCCCCCCTCCAGTCGTGGTCATCCCTCTGGTTACAAGCTTTCTCCAATTCTTGATGGGTGGTTCTGTCGCCCTGGTTTCCTGGCAGTGTGAACGGTTTTGGCGTTCAATGTCTGCCGCTGTGCAAAGGCGCGATCTCGCTGCCCCTCTGATGTCCGTTGCCGCCATGATGTGTGATGCCTGGCTGGTGGTTTATTTGTTGTTTCACTCCTGCATTCATGACTTTTACCCCTAATCTGCATTCCTCTCAGGCCGCACTAGCGCAAGGACGACTCCCGGCTGTCCCCGCGATCGCCCCGGCTCAAGATCCGCTTCAAACTGCGCAAGGTGTCTATGTGGTGGTGCATGGACATTTCTACCAGCCGCCCCGCGAAAACCCGTATTTGGATGCGATCGAACGTCAGCCCAGTGCCCACCCGGATCATGACTGGAACGAACGAATTCACCATGAATGCTACCGTCCCAATGCTTTCGCCCGGATTATGAATGACCGGGAGGCGGTCATGGGGATCGTCAATAACTACGAATATCTCAGCTTCAACTTTGGCGCGACGCTCTTAAGTTGGCTGGAACGGCATGATGTGGAAACCTATCAGCGGATTCTGGAAGCCGATCGCAAAAGCTGCGATCGCTTGTTTGGACATGGGAACGCGATCGCCCAGGTATATAACCACATCATCTTGCCATTGGCGAGCGATCGGGATCAGTTGACCCAAATTCGGTGGGGCAAAGCCGACTTCCGTTCCCGCTTTGGGCGTGATCCCGAAGGGATGTGGCTGGCAGAAACCGCTGTTGACTATCCCACCCTGGCCGCCCTGATTGCCGAGGGGATCAAATTCATCATCCTCGCGCCCTCCCAGGCACAACGCTGTCGTCCCTACCCCAGTGCGGAACAACCGACCCCCGACTGGCAGGAAGTCGGCGGCAACCAGATCGATCCCACGCGCCCGTACCGCTGCTATTTAGAACCCGCTGGCAGTGAACCTCGCGCCGCCACTGCCCCCTTTATCGACATCTTCTTTTACGATGGCCCGATCTCCCGTGATATGGGTTTCGATACGGCTCTGACGAATGCTCACCACTTTGCTGGACGGTTGGGACAAGCCGTGCGCGGGGATCACCGGACGGCGCAACTGATTGCCGTCGCGACGGATGGCGAAACCTTTGGGCATCATAAGGGCGGCACTGAGAAATGTCTGGCCTATGCCTTTATGAGTGAGTTTCCCCAACGCGGCTGGACAGTCACCAATTTTGCGCACTACCTGTCGATTCATCCCCCCACCTGGGAAGTGGAACTCAAACCCGTGACCGCCTGGAGTTGCAGTCATGGTGTTGATCGCTGGCAGGATGACTGTGGCTGTGGCAGCGGCGGCGGGTGGCATCAGCAATGGCGGCGACCGTTGCGCGATAGTCTCAACTGGCTGCGGGATCAACTATCCGAGGTGTATGAAACTGCCGCTAGTCCGCTGTTGCGCGATCCCTGGCAGGCGCGGGATGAGTACATTCAGGTGATCCGCGATCGCTCGGTGAGTCAGGTGAATGCGTTTCTGGAGCGGCATCAAACTCATGCCCTAAGTGCGGCAGAGCGGGTGGATGTGTTGCGCCTGCTGGAGTTACAACGTCATAGTTTGTTGATGTTTACCAGTTGCGGCTGGTTTTTTGAGGAAGTGTCGCGCCCAGAAGGGGTACAGATTTTACGCTATGCCGCCCGTGCCCTGGAATTGGCGGGTGATGTCACCGGAGTCCGGCTGGAAGCAGAGTTTATCAAGCGCCTGGAAGCGATCCCCAGCAATGTGGAATGGTTCGGCAATGGGGCGGAAGTCTATCGCCAACTGGTGCATTCGGCGCAAATTTCGCTGGAACAGGTGGCGGCGCACTATGCCATTAGCTCCCTATTTACCACCCACGCCCGCGAACAACGAGTTTATTGCTACACGGCACACCAGTCCGACTACCAGCTTCAGCGCATGGGCGCGATGACACTGGCGATCGGGCGGTTACAACTAATTTCGGACATCACCCGCGAAACAGCAGACTTTGTGTTTTCCGTCCTGCATCTGGGCGGGTGGGATTTCCACTGCTGTATCCAGCCCTTCTCAGGACGGCGTGATTACAGCGACATGAAGGACGATTTATTTGCTGCTTTGAATCAGGCCAGCGCCGCTCAAGTGATTCTGGCAATGAATCGGCGGTTTGGGGATCAGTCTTTCAATCTGCAAAGCTTGTTTGCGGAAGAACGCCACCGGATGATGCGGCTGTTGACCCAGGGCACTTTGAATCGGTTGGCGCAACTTTACACCCAGGTCTACCGCGATAACTACGGGGTGCTGATGGCGTTCCACCGGGATCAGTTAGAGGTGCCTCAAGAGATGCAGGTGGCGGCAGAAGTGGCGTTGCGGCATCGGGTGTTACTGTCGCTGCGATCGCTGGAGCAGGAGAGCAGTGATCTGGCCGTGACCACGGGCTTCGATCATCTCGCGGAACTGGATGCGATCGCCACGGAAGCCCAATCGCTGCACTGCCAGGTGGCCCTCCCAGAAGCAAAACAAACCCTGGAACGCTTGATTTTACAGGTGTTGCGGCACTTGCTCTATGAGTTTGATCCAACCACTCTGACGGCTCACATTGTGCGGTTAGAACGCTTCATCGAATTAGGTCAGAAAATGCAACTGCACCTCTCGATGGCGCAGGCCCAGGAACTCTACTTCAACTGTCTCCATGCCTGGATTATCCCCGCCTGTGTGGAGTGGGTACAGGTCAGTACCCAACCGAATCAGGCGAAATCACCCGCGTCCGTAAGTTTGCCGCACTTGCGATCGCTGCTCAAATTGGGACAACTGCTGGCGATCGATGTGGATGGCTGGTTAGCCCAACTGTCGTAAGGCAATGCTACAGTTGATCTCCCGCCGCGCTCCCGTTGCCTGATCATGGATGGTTTTCTGAATCTGTTTAAGCCCGCTGGCTTCACGTCCCACGATTGCATTGCCAAACTGCGGCGATCGCTCCACATGAAGCGCATCGGTCATGCGGGTACCCTTGATCCAGCGGCGACGGGGGTGCTGCCGATCGCGATCGGCAGAGCTACTCGGTTATTACAATTCCTGCCAGGTGAAAAATCCTACCGCGCCGTGATTCGTTTGGGGATCACGACCACGACAGATGATCTGGAAGGGGAAATCCTCAGCCAAACGCCCGCCTCATCGTTAACACTACCCACCGTCACCGCCGCCCTCCAGCAGTTTCAAGGCCAGATTGCCCAACTTCCCCCCAGCTACAGCGCCGTCCAGGTGGCAGGCAAACGACTCTACGATTTGGCGCGGACGGGGCAAGCCATTACCGTGGAGCCGCGTCAGGTGGAGGTTTATCGGCTCACGGTGGCGGATTGGCGACCGGGAGACTACCCCGAACTGGAGGTGGATATCGACTGTGGCGCAGGTACTTACATTCGCGCGATCGCCCGTGATTTGGGACAGGCGTTACAGGTGGGCGGCACGCTGGCGAGCTTAGTGCGCACCCGCAGTAGTGGCTTACCTTTGGACGAGAGTCTCACCCTGGAAGCCGTAGATACAGCCGCGCAACAGGGCACCCTGCCGCTGATTCCGCCAGAAAGGGTGCTGCATCACCTGGAATCGATGGTGTTATCAGAGGCGATCGCACGCCGCTGGTGTTTGGGGCAACGAATCGCCTGGGCTGACCTGGAAACCACGCAGGCACCGACGACCGCAATTCGGATGCATGACGTTGCGGGGCAGTTTTTGGGCATTGGGCAACGGCAATTTCGCCAGGATGGATTTGTCTTAGCGCCCGAAGTTGTTTATGCTCCTGTGGCACCTTCCTGAAGTCAACCGATGCAGCCTTGCCAACCTCCTCCCCCCTTGCGTCCCGGCGATCGCTTACGGGTGATCGCCCCCAGTGGCACCCTGCGAGAACTGGAACGCTTGCAGCAAGGAGTCGAAATCTGGCGATCGCGCGGCTATCACGTTGAATTTGCGCCTGGCTATGATGATCGCTGGGGTTATCTGGCGGGACGGGATGACGATCGCCGCCGACAATTACTCGAAGCTTGGCAAGATCCCGACTGTCAGGGTATTCTCTGTGCGCGGGGGGGCTACGGTGGGGCGCGACTCCTGGAAGCGTTCGACTGGCAAGGCTTGCCGCCCAAATGGTTGATCGGTTTTTCGGATATCACCAGTTTGCTAATCAGCCTCAGCCAGCAAGGGATCTCTGGCGTGCATGCGCCCTTACTCACCACGATCGCCGCTGAACCCGAATGGTCTTGCCAGCGCATCTGGGATTGGGTGGAAGGGCGATCGCTGGCTCCCTTAACGGGCAAGGGTTGGGGACAAGGGACTGCCAGCGGACTGCTCTTGCCGATCAATCTCACGGTCGCGACCCATTTGTTAGGCACGCCCCTCCAACCCAATTTCACCGATGTCATCTTAGCGATCGAAGATGTCGGAGAAGCCCCCTACCGGATCGATCGCATGTTGACCCAATGGCGGCTAGCAGGACACTTCCAACACATTCGCGGGATCGCGATCGGGCAATTTAGCCAATGCGATCCCCCAGTCGGAATTCCCAGTTTTACGATAGAAGAAGTCTTGCGCGATCGCTTGCAGGATTTGGGCATCCCGGTGGTCTCCCATCTGCCCTTTGGACACACTAGCCCTAATGCCGCCCTGCCCGTGGGCATTCCTGTCCAGTTAGACGGCGATCGGGGCATTTTAAGTTGGCCTCTCAAAGCACCGCTCCATGCCCCTTAACTTTTTCCTGATTCAGCTTGTGCTGTTCACCAGTGGCTTCTTGCTGGTACAGGCCGCCCGCCTCCCCAGAGGGTGGCAGATCGTGACGGTCATCCTGCTGACGGTGTTGGGCGTGAGTTGGGCGATTGCCCCGAATTGGGCGGGTGTCATCAGTGGGTTGGTCTGGCTGGTGTTGTTCTTGCTGCCCTCAATGGGCGCAACGCGCGTCAATCGGTTGGTGTCGCAGGAGCGCTATCGGGCGGCACGACAACTGGCGATCGTGGTGAAATGGCTGCATCCCGCCGATGGCATGGTGGAGTATCCCCGCTTGCTGCGTGGGCTGGAATTGGGTCAGCAGGGGCGGCTGGAGGAGTCGCAACAGTGGTTACAGTCCTTACAAAGTGACACCACGCCCATGGGTCGGATGGCGACGATGTTAGCTTTTCGCCTGAATGCTGATTGGGTGGGGTTGGTGAATTGGATGGATCAAGCCGTGCCGGAACCCATCCGGGTGCGGGAATTGGGATTGGCGATCGCCTATTTACGGGCACAGGGCGAACTGGGACATCTGAACGAATTGCTGCAAGGGTTGGCGACCATGGAACAAGCCTCGCAACACCGCAGGAGTCCCTTACTGCTGAACACAGCGCGACTTTATGCGCTGGCCTTTTGTGGTCAGGTGGAAGCAGTCAAACTCTTGTTGCAGGGGGAACTATCGATTTTTGCGCCCCACACCCAACAGTTCTGGATTGCTACTGCCGAATTGATGGCGGGTCGAACCGCGATCGCCCACTCGCTACTACAGGACTTCCGCCCAGATCGCGATCGCCCACTCCAACTAGCGGTAGAGTGGCGCTTACGGATGTCCGCGATCGATCCCCTGCGCGTCCTCACCGATTCCGCTCGGCAACAGGTAAACCAGCTCAAAACGACGGTGATGCAGGAGTCGCGTTACAGCGGGTGGGGCGCTTTACGCCAAAAGCGAGGCTATGTCACCTACAGTCTGATTGCCCTCAACGTCCTGGTGTTTGGCTGGGCGACCTTCAAGGGCGGCACCGATGACATCGAAGTGCTGTATAACCTGGGAGCACTCGTCCCGGAAGATGTGCTGGCGGGTCAGGGGTGGCGACTGCTGACTGCCCTCTTTCTCCATGCCGGGTGGCTCCATTTAGGCGCAAATATGTTGGGCTTACTGGTGTTTGGCTCCCTGGTCGAAGCCTCTCTCGGTCGGCGCAAATTCCTGCTGTGCTACTTCTGGAGCGGCATCGGCTCCATGCTGACCGTGACCGCCTTTGGTCTCCTCACCCAGTCCTTTGGTCAACTCACCGTTGGTGCCTCCGGCGCGGTATTAGGTCTGGTCGGTGCCGAAGCCGCCATTCAATTCAAAGGCTGGCGACTCGAAAAAGCCCAAATTGCCCGCGATCGCCTCCGCCTGATCGTCCTGATCCTGCTCCTCCAAATCATTTCCGACTTCATCACCCCCCAAGTCAGCATCATCGGCCATCTGTCTGGGATGATTCTCGGCTTTCTGGCAGGGCTGGTGTTGTTTAGAACAGGGAGGGAGAAGTAGGGGGGGAAGGAGTCAGGAGTCAGGAGTCAGGAGTCAGGAGTCAGAAGTCAGAACGGGAAGGGAGGCAGAGGGAGGGGCGATCGCAGGTTTGCGTAGGGGCGATCGCCGATCGCCCTGCCGAGGATTGCTTCTGGTGTATGTGCAATTAAACACAAAAATCGTAGAGACGCGCCGCTGGCACGTCTCCGCAGGGAATTGAGGAAGGACGGAATTTACCGGGATGGGGTTCGTTTGGGGCGGAAATAGGTTTTGTAAACCTCATGGGCGATCGGGACGGCGGATTCTGCGCCATAGCCGCCATTTTCCACGGCAACGGCGATCGCG
>JAIXVO010000579.1 GCA_027482985.1 Cyanobacteriota bacterium | reverse complement strand
TTTTCAGCCCCTTATAGGGCGAAGACGGGATCAGTTCACGGGTCTTAATCTCATCCACCGAGATCTGAATGATCTTGGTTTGAGTTAGCGTGACCACCTGGGCCTGAATCACATTCAAGAGGTTGTCATCGCCCTGCACCTGCACATCTCCGAACGATTGGTGCTGGGTAGTGGGCTGTTCGCCCATCGGGTTTTGATCATGGGGCTGGTTCATGGCAGACCTACCCAGGCTTTTGCCAATAGGGCGGCCACCTTCGTCACCGGTTCGGCCAGGGTCAAGACCCCGCTCAACCCCTGCTGTAGAGCCTGCACCACCTCATTCACAAAGCCCTTATCGGGCTCTGGCTTCTGTAATTCTTCCTGGAGCATACCGATTTTAGACTCCGTATCTTTTTTGGCAAAGGCACTGAGGTCAGCCGTTGCCGCCACCTCCTGCCTGAGCTTTGCCAATAGGTCTAATGCAGCTTCTAAATCAGCATTGCCACCGCTACTCTGGTCACTCGTTTGGCTTAAGTTGACATCGCCCCCGGCCTGCACCACGTTAAAGGGGTTATGGCTACCGCTGATTGAAATAGTGCCAATGGTTTGAGACTGGGATGGCCGTACAGGCGGGTCTGCGATCTCAGTTGCCCCACGCTCAGGCTGTAATGGTGCTCTAGACACCTCAGGATCGCGACGCCTGCGGTATTTCAGCACAGGCTTTGTATATTCCGCACTGCCCTCTAGGGCAATGGCACTACAGCCAATCTCAAAGGCTTGGTCATAGGCACTGCCTGCTCCCAAAGCATCATAAAACCCTTCTGCGAATTCGATAGCGGCCCGATCGCCGATGGGCTGATTCATGCCAATCACGCAATCCACCGACTGATGAATTGCAGTGGCCTGCACTTCGGAATAGCAGGCATTGAGCAAGACACACTCGATCCCATGGGGCTCTAACGCCTTGAACAAGCCGGTCAGAGCTTCTGTACTGACAAATTGCATCCCCCCCGCATCGTTGGCTAGAACTAAGCCATGCTCCCCGGCCCCATGGCCGGAAAAATGCACGATCTGCGGTTCGTGGTCTAGGAGCGCCCGGCGCAGTTCGTCGGGGCGAACGGCCCACTGGGCTATGAGTTCAAACTGGTCGCGATGGCGCGATCGTCGTAAGCCCGCTTCAATCTCTCGCACCTCTTCATCCAGGCTGAGGCGATCGGTATCTCTTGGGTTCGCAGTCAAAATCAGAATCTTTTTCACGGCCAGGGTCTCTAGAGCGGGGGCAAAACACTAGTCCAGCAAGGCAGAAGTAGGAAGGCAGAAGGATGAAAAGGAATTCTTTGTCACACGAGGGCTCCTGCTCCACCAAATAGGTGAGCTATTTCTGCCATCGAGTACTAGACATAAACCACTACATCGGGAGCAGGGCTAATTCCCCACGGGACAACCGACCGCTCAAAGGTAGTCATATTTTCACCCTATGGGCAGAAAAAAGGGAGATTGTAACTAACTATTTACCCGAAATTGCACCCACTTGCTTGGCGACTTGTACCGTACCGGAATGAGTTCCCTTGACCGTGCATCTCAGCTATCCCATGGCTGAATGGGTGATCCCAGGTTCAGCCAGTGCGTTGAGTTTGCCAGGCTGTCTCTGTCAGGGCAACCTGACGTTTTACCTGGATATTCTTCAGATGTTTTTTCACCGTGTCCAAGGAAATAAACAACGCCTGGGAAATTTCTTTTCGGCTATGGCCGACCCGACGCAAGGCCCAAACTTCACCCTCACGGGTAGTCAAGTTCCATTCATGAAATTCCGCCAAGGCTAGCCCTTCAAGGGCCATAGTTTCATCCTGCAAGCGTACCAACATATAGGGGCGATCGACCCGTTCTAAATTCAACCATTGGACACGAATGCGCACCATCTGGGCAAGTTTTTTGACCTCCGACTCCAACGTGACCGGAGCATGGGGAAACAGGTCGCGGCTATCTTGTAAGGCTTGACAGACTCGCCAGACCTCAGGGCCGATCATGTCTTGGCCAGCCTGGCTTAGCTTTGCACAGAGCGTGCGAGCTTTCTCATTGACGTAAATGACTTCTCTAGCTTCCGTAATCACTAAAATTCCATCCAGAAATCCTTCCAAAACAGCCTGAAAGAAACTGTTGAACTGATCGGAGCTGTTATTCATGGTTCACTGAGGGCTAATGAATAGTCAACATGTGCTAGGCGAGACGTAACCGTTTGCTGCCACGTCTACAGCCAATCTGTAATCACGCCAATCACGCCAAGTCGCGTGGGTAAAATTGGGTTGATTAGAGGGGCCTTTCCCCCTCACACAACTATCAAAACCTGGGGCTGACCAAGTTCGAGACTGAGAATGGCTAACTTTGACTGACTTTAAAAAACTGAGTTTGCCTACAATCTAGGCAGCCACAGCCAGGGTGATCGCCACGCCATGCCTAGATCCCTCAGAGTTCGCCCAGAGTGCATCGAGAGAGTCAAACAATCGGTCACGCGCAATGGCTACCCCAGCCAAAGGGCCTTGGCGGAAGATATTGATGTGGCACTGGCGACAGTCGGGAGCTTTTTGCGAGGAAAGCCGGTCGATCGCGCTATCTTTGTCGAGCTGTGCGACAAACTTTCCCTCGTGTGCGAGGAGGTTGCCGACCTGGGGCGAGCCCCGGTGCCCAGCAGGGTAAATAGCTCAACCTCCCCATTGCTGCCGCATTCCCCCAGCTATGCCCCTCAAGGACAGACAACCCTCTCCTGGGGAGAAGCCGCTGATGTCTCTACCTTTTATGGCCGTGAGCAAGAACTCTCTACCCTGACCCAATGGGTGGTCAATGACCGCTGCCGCTTGATCACCCTGATCGGCCTGGGGGGCATTGGTAAAACCGCCTTGGCGGTGAAGCTAGCGGAGCAGGTACAGGCCGACTTTGAGTGGGTGATTTGGCGATCGCTGCGCAATGCCCCACCCATCCAAGCCTTGCTGGCCGACCTGCTCAACCTGCTCTCCAGTCAGCACGACACAGCAATCCCTGCCACGGTGAATGGGCAACTCTCGCAGCTGATCGACTCTCTCCAGACAAGCCGCTGCTTACTGGTTCTCGATAACGCCGAATCGATTTTGATCAGCGAGGAGCGGGCAGGGGCCTACCGCCCAGGCTATGAAGACTATGGACAGCTCTTGCGCTGGGTAGCCGAGACCCGCCATCAAAGCTGTCTGGTGCTGACCAGCCGCGAACAGCCCAAGGGATTGGCTACCCGAGAAGGGACGCATCTGCCGGTGCGGTCTTGGCGGGTCACCGGGCTGCAACACCCAGAAAGCCAGGCCATTCTGGCCGAAAAAGGGTTTGCCCTCTCAGCGGATGACGGGGCCGCGTTGATACAGCAGTATGCGGGCAATCCCCTGGCGCTGAAGATTGTAGCCACCACCATTCAAGGGCTGTTTGACGGGGATGTGGCCCAATTTTTGGCCCAGGGCACGCCCATTTTTGGCGATATTTCCGATCTGTTAACCCAGCAATTTAGCCGCTTGTCTAGTCTGGAGCAGCAGGTCATGGTCTGGCTGGCGATCAACCGAGAGTGGATCAGTTTGGCCGAACTCCAGGCGGATATTGTGCCGAGGGTGTCGCCGCGATCGCTGCTAGAGGCGCTGGAATCCTTACAAGCCCGGTCGTTGATCGAGAAAAATGCCGCCCAGTTCACCCAACAGCCGGTGGTGATGGAGTACGTGACCGAGCGCCTGATCGAACAGATCGCTCAAGAGCTGGAGAGCCATGACCTTGACTGGTTTGATCGCTATGCCCTGATCAAAGCGCAGGCCCAGGATTACCTTCGGAATACCCAGATTCGCCTGATCCTGAAGCCCATTGCCGATCAAGGGCTGGCCCGCTGGGGGGGGCGATCGCAGGCTGAACATGGCCTGGGGCAGAGTCTATCTCGGCTACGATCCCGCCCTGTCCAGTCACCGGGCTATGCCGCCGGTAATCTGCTCAACCTGCTCTGGCACTTGCAAATAGACCTGAGCGGCTACAATTTTTCGGGCCTGACGGTCTGGCAAGCCTATCTGCAAGATATGACCCTGCACCGGGTCAACCTGTCCGGGGCCGATTTAACTAAATCGGTGTTTACCCAAACCCTGGGCGATGTGCTGGCCGCTGCCTTCAGCCCCGATGGTCAGATCCTGGCCACAGCCATTAACCAGGAGATCGGTCTGTGGCGAGTGGCCGATGGACGGCAATTGGCGATCTACCCCGGCCACACCGATTGGGTTCAATCCCTGGCGTTCAGTCCAGGGGGGACGATGTTGGCCAGTGGCAGCCATGACCACACCATCCGGTTGTGGGATCTGCAAACGGGGCAGTGCCTCAAAACCCTCAGCGGCCATCGGGGTTGCCTTCAATCCCTCGCCTTTAGCCCCGATGGCACGACCCTAGCCAGCGGCAGCCGTGACCATACCATTCGCCTATGGCATCTGCAAACGGGTCGGTGTGGGCAGGAACTAACCGGCCATCGCGATCGCGTTCTCTTTGTCGCCTTTAGCCCCGATGGACAGACGTTAATCAGTGGGGGAGCCGATGACACCGTGCGCATTTGGCACATCGAGACCGGCCATTGTGTGCGCCAAATCGAAACCCACTTAAACTGGGCTCTGGCGATCGCCCTTAGCCCCGATGGCCAAACCCTGGCCACCGCCAGCGATGGCAAAACCGTGAAATTTTGGCAGGTGCAAACGGGAGCCTGTATTCAAACCCTGCCCCACTACACCAGCAAGGTTTGGGCGGTCGCCTTTAGCCCCGATGGTCAGCTGCTGGCCACAGCGAGTGACGATAAAACCGTGAAGCTGTGGACTATCGCCACTGGGGAATGCCTTCAGACGTTGCAGGAGCATACCCAAATGGTGTGGTTAGTGGCCTTTAGTCCGGATGGGCAGACCTTGGTTAGT
>JAIXVO010000441.1 GCA_027482985.1 Cyanobacteriota bacterium | reverse complement strand
TTTAACCTAAGTTAAATTTGCGATCGCGGTAGCGGTCTGGAGGGGTGGTTTAGCAACGATTCTCCGGAGTCGATGCCATTCAATGTCGAAACCCGCCCCTCCCAATCTATTGATGGACGCTACAGACTGATGCGAGCGGTGGGCGATCGCCTTGCGGGGAAGTTCCACCGCTCGACCGACTGCGGCTGACAGCCGTGATGGTCTAGCATGATGGGGTTGACTCGTGGGGGACAAGGCTGTGTGGTAACAGCTCTAGGCGATTGATTCACGCCATCGTCCAATCGGGTGATTCAAGGGGATGATGATGATTTATCACCGCCGTAGTACCCTGGCATTACTAATTGTTAATTCACCTGAAAAGTTAGATATTTCCTTAGTTAAAAACAGTTCTTTGAGTCGTTTTAATCCTTTTGAAAGATTAGTTTTTGAAACCGTTGATTCAGGTTTAGCGATCGCAGGCGATTGCAGGTGTTGCCGTTGTAGGCGACTGTTCACCTTTGTCTAGAGAGTTTTCCATGAGTGGTAAAGAGACGGGTTCTTCGACGACGGTTCCAGCCACCGGGGGGCAAGATATTGACGAGTTGGATACCCCCGCTCCAGCCAACCCATCGCGATCGCCCAAGCGATTTTTGGTGCCAAGTTTGATCGGTCTGGCGATTTTAGGCGGGATTGGGTGGATTGTCTTTAATCGGATTATTTTCCCGATTCTGATGTTTAGTCAGATGAAGCCGCAATTTACAGAAGTGGATTTGAGTAATCCGCAAACCGCCACGATTGAAGATGCCTCTGATTATGCTGCCAGTCTCGATTCCCGCCAGTCGGTAACGTTGCAGCCACGGGTTAGTGGGCAGATTGATGCAATTTTTGTGCAGGCGGGCGATCGCGTCCAACAGGGCCAACGGTTGCTGCAAATTGATGCCGCCGAACAGCAAGCGCAGGTTTCTAGTCGAACTGCTGCCGCTGCGACTGCCGCCGCCGAAGTGGAGGCCGCCCAGGCCGATGTTGCCAACGCCAACGACACCCTGCGATCGCTCCAAGCCCAGCGAGCTTCCGCGCTCTCCAATGTGCAATTGAATCAACGGGAGTATGAACGCTACTTAGATCTGTATAACCAGGGAGCCAGCAGTCGGCAGATTTTGGATCAGCGGTTAAATGCCTTGCAAACGGCGCAGGCAGCACTGCGGCAGGCGGACGCTAATATTCAGGCTCAGCGATCGGCAATCAATCGCACCCAGGCAACGGTCAATCGCTATCAACGGGCGCTCCAACAATCGCAGGCCAATATCAACGAAGGTCAGGCGCAGTTGCAGTTCTATACGATCGCCGCACCCTTTACCGGAGTGGTGGGCAACATTCCCGCCAAAGTGGGGGATTTTGTGGATACGGGCACCCAATTACTGACCTTGACCCAAAATGACCAGTTGGAAGTGCAAATCCAGGTGCCACTGGAACGGGCGGGGGACTTACGGGCAGGCTTACCCGTGAAGTTGCTGGATAATCGCGATCGCGTCTTACAAACGGGACGGATTTCCTTCATCTCGCCCAGTGTTGATCCCACGACCCAATCGGTACAGGCCAAAGCGCGATTTACCAACGCGGGGCAACTGCGGACGGCGCAATTTGTCCGGACGCGCGTTGTCTGGTCTACCAGTCCCGGCGTGACGGTGCCCACCACAGCCATTTCACGCTTAGGCGGTAGAGACTTCATCTTCGTTGCCCAACCCTTTCAGGACTCTGGCTGTAAAGCGCCTGCGGCGGGGCAGGGACCCCCGGTAAAAGTCGAACCGACGCAACTGACGGCAGTCCAAAAGCCGATCAAGTTGGGCAAAATCATCGGCAACAATCAAGAAGTGATTGAAGGGGTGACGGCGAGCGATCGCATCGTGACCTCCGGGATTTTGCAATTGCAGAACTGCACCCCGATCGCGGCATCGAAACCCTGATACTGGCATCACCATGATTCTTTCCATCTCGGATTTCTTCATTAAACGACCCGTGTTTGCCACGGTCTGTTCGATTGTCGTGACCTTGTTGGGGATTGCCTGTATTCCCACTTTGCCGATCGCCCAATATCCCGAAATTGCGCCGCCGCAGGTAACCGTCACCTCGAACTATGTGGGAGCCAGTGCGGAAGTCGTCGAATCGACCGTGACCAACATTCTGGAACGGGAACTGAACGGGATTCGCGGGGTGAAATATATTTCCTCTACCAGTTCTAATGACGGGACGAGCATCATTAATCTGACCTTTGACCTGGGCACCGATCAGGACATTGCGGCGGTGGATGTCCAGAATCGGGTTTCGACCGTGCAATCGCGGTTGCCGGGACCAGTGACCCAAACGGGGGTGCAGGTTTCCAAGGCGAACAATAACTTTTTGCTGGCGATCGGGGTCTACTCAGATCGTCAGCCGAACGGCCAGCAGGATGTTTATGATGACGTTTACCTGAGCAATTACGCCGATCTCTACATTGCCGATGCCTTGAAGCGGATTAAAGGCGTGGGAGGCGTACAGATTTTTGGCGAACGGAAGTATGCCATGCGGCTGTGGCTCGACCCGGAAAAGCTCGCCAGTCGCGGGTTAACGCCGCAGGATGTGACGGCGGCACTGCGATCGCAGAACTTGCAAGTGGGGGCGGGGCAAATTGGGCAACCCCCCACCAAACCAGGCCAGGAATACCAGTATGCGGTGACGGCGCAGGGCCGACTGCAAAGCGTCGAAGAATTCAATAGTGTCGTCGTGAGAACGGCTGAGAATGGCGTGCTGGTGCGCTTGCGGGATGTGGGACGGGCGGAGTTGGGCGCTGAGAACTATAGTTCGGTGTTGCGGTTTACGCCGCCAGAGGGCACAACCCACCAGGGGATTGGTTTAGGGGTGACGCAGCAATTTGGCAGTAATGCGTTGGATGTGGCACATGCCGTCAAAGAGGAAATGAAACGGCTGGAAACCAGCTTCCCGCCGGGGATGCGCTATGCCGTGGCGTTTGATACCACGAGCTTCATTGAAGCGGGGGCGGAAGAGGTGGTCGTGTCGCTGTTGCAGGCGATCGGGCTGGTGATCCTGGTGATCTTCCTGTTTCTGCAAAATTGGCGGGCCGCGTTGGTGGTGTCGATCGCGATTCCGGTTGCCTTTATTGGGACTTTCGTGTTCGTCAAGGCATTTAACTTCTCGATCAATACCCTCACGCTGTTTGCCCTGACCCTGGCGACGGGACTGGTGGTAGATGACGCGATCGTGATTGTGGAAGATGTCACCCGCCGGATTCAGGATGAGGGGATGCGGCCAGTGGATGCGGCGATCGCCTCGATGAATGCGTTATTTGGAGCCGTCATTGCCACCTCATTGGTGTTGATGACGGTCTTCGTGCCCGTCGCCTTTTTCCCTGGGACGACGGGACAACTCTATAAACAATTTGCGCTGACGATCGCCTTCGCCATTCTGGTGTCCACCTTCAACGCCATCACCTTCACCCCGATGATGTCGGCGCTGTTGTTGAAACAAGGCCAGACTCCCAATAACTGGTTCTTTAACCGGATCAATCGGGCGATCGACCACACACGGGAACGCTACGGCGATAACGTGCGGGGCTTCATCAAGCGAAAAAATCTTGTCCTGGGCGTGTTTGCGGCGTTGCTGGCGCTCACTTACTGGGTCTATACCATCGTGCCGGGGGGCTTTTTACCGGAAGAAGACCAGGGTTACTTTATTACCATCGTGCAGGCTCCGGAGGGGGTTTCCCTCAGCTATACGGAAAAAGTGTTGGAACAGGCGGAAGCGCTGCTGAAAGCCCAACCGGAAGTAGCGAGTGTGTTTGCGATCGGGGGTTTTAGCTTTAGTGGATCAACCCCCAACAACGGGTTGATTTTTACCCTGCTTAAACCCTGGGAAGAACGACGTGGAGCTGACCAATCAGTACAAGCAGTCGTGGGCGGCTTCTTCCCGAAACCCTTCGGGCTGTTCCCCAAGATGATTGCAATTAAAGAAGCCACCGTGATCCCGATCGCCCCCCCCTCGATTCAAGGGTTAGGCCAATTCGGGGGCTTTGATTTCTATCTACAAGACCGCACTGGCTTTGGCTTTAATACGATGGGCGAAGTGTTAGGCAAGTTTATGGCTCGCGCCACGACTTACCCCACGCCGCAAAGTCCGCAGTTGACGGGGTTACGGCCGACGTTCAATGCCAACACGCCGCAAATTACGGTGGAAGTCGATCGCGATCGGGCAAATCAGCTGCAGGTGTCGGTGGAAGACGTGTTCAGCACGTTGCAAGTGTTGTTGGGATCGACCTATGTGAACGACTTTAACCAGTTCAATCGGGCGTATCGCGTGTATGTGCAGGCGGATAGCCAGTTTCGCTCGAATCCGGACGACATTAAGCGGCTGTATGTGCGATCGCAGGCAGGTAAGATGATTCCGCTGGCGAATTTGGTGCGGGTGACGCAAACCATTGGCCCCTCGATCATTCCCCACTACAACCTGTACCGCTCGATTAACATTACGGGCACGCCTTCACCGGGAGTCAGTTCTGGGCAAGCGTTGCAGGCGATGGAAGCAGTGGCGCAGGAAACTTTACCCAAAGGCTTTGGCTATGAATGGTCGGGCTTATCGCTGGAAGAATTGCAAGCCGGGAGTTCGTCCTTCATCATCTTTGGCTTGGGAATTATCTTCGTCTTCCTGACGCTGGCGGCGCAGTACGAAAATTACGTTGACCCAATCATCATCATGCTGACGGTGCCCCTGGCGATTTTAGGGGCGCTGGTGGCGGTGCTGCTGCGAGGTGGGGCGAATGATGTCTATACCCAAATTGGGTTTGTCATGTTGATTGGGATGGCGAGTAAGAACAGTATTTTGATTGTGGAGTTTGCCAACCAGGGACGCGAAGCGGGTTTGAGTGTGGTGAAAGCGGCACTGGAGTCCTGTCGGGAACGCTTACGCCCAATTTTGATGACGGCGATCGCGACCATCATTGGTGCCGTTCCCCTCTTGCTGGCAACGGGTGCCGGAGCCGCTTCTCGTCAATCTTTGGGGACTGCTGTGGTAGGTGGGATGGTCGTCGCGACGATCCTCAGTTTGTTCATTGTGCCCGTCCTGTATGTGGTGATTAAGTCCCTCGAAGCCCGCTGGAAAGACCGTCGCCCCCCGACTCCGCCGTCTGCTGGTGAGCCGACGCGGGAGGGCAAGGGTGCAGTGATGGAACGCGATCGGGAACCTGCCATTACGCCGTTTACCACGGAGCAAGAGAGCCCCTCCAGTCCTTAAGGAGAGCATTAAATCAAATTGAATTTTGTACGATGTTTTAGGCTCTAGCTGTAACGCATCAATCGATTTCTGGCGCTGCGTTACGCTGCGCTAACAGCAGCCTACCTTGGCTGTATTTCTATTTCAGGCTGAATTGGCTCAGTAGGTGGGATTAATACGACTTCGATAAGGGTTTTCCACACCAGATTTTTGACGATGGATCGGTGAGGATAAATATAGCAATTGAAGGAGTTAACCAATCCATGAAACGGTCATTTTTGAGAGCCTTTACATCCTGGATTTATACGGCATTGCGGTCCGTAATTCGTAATCCGAAATATCGCGGCTGGGCGATCGCGGGTTCGTTGGTGTATTTGCTCAACCCGTTTGATTTGGCTCCCGATGCTCTACCTATCGTGGGATGGATTGATGATGGGTTACTTGCCACCATAGTAGTAACTGAAGTCTCGCAACTGTTGGTAGAACGTCGCAAGACGAAGAAAGAGCAATCGCCCACTGATGCGGCAACGGTAGATATTAAAGCAATGCCCTTGAGTTAAGTCTGAAGGATGAGGCATGAGTGAGATTAAGGGTTAATACCTCATGCTTCATGTCCTAGCCACAGTGCTAGTTTGAGTTTGAAGTTGGTTAGTCGGCAAGTCGTGTGTTTGTGTTGATAAGTTCCCTGGATGATGTAAAGGAGTTGGCGTTATGGCAACAGATGTGAAAGAAAGAATTGCCTCTGATTTGCAAAAAGCAAAGCAGGAAGGCAGTGTCCGCAGCGATCGCATTCGCGAAATCGTGAAACTGGCAGTCGCAGAAGCCGTGGGTGAGATTAAATTAGGTTCGGGCGAAATCCGCACGATCGCGCAGGATGCGATCGCGGCTGTGATCGATCTGGTGAAGGAGAAAGGGCAGGATGCGAAAGCCGATATGACGGCATCGGTGGAAGGAGTCGTTGATGGGATTCGGTCCTCCCGCCAAACAGCGATCGCCCAAACCCAGTCCCAGATGGATCAACTCCAGACGGAGTTGGATGCTCATACCCAACAACTGGATGCCGAGGTGGATGGGGCGCTGATGGCGATCGAAACCGAAGCGCATCAATCGACAACAGACATGAAAACCCTGCTGGCGAAGATTGTTGGCGTAATTCGGGAAAGCAAACAGTTTGCGACTGTGCAGGTGCAATATACCAAGCTGCGAGGGCAGTTAGCCGTTTTAGATGAGCGCTTGCTAGAGAAATATGGCGATCGCTATGACCAGGTGAAGCACCAGTTAGAGAAATACTGGGAGACTGCCAAAGGTTGGTATGCCGAAAATCGGACGGAAGTGGAAGCGGGTGCCGCGAATCCAGTTGATAAAACACAAGCTGGAGAGAGTGAGAAATTCGCTCAAGCGGGTTCTTTTGTAGCCCAAAAAGAACAAGAAATTAAGGCCAAAATCAAAGACGTGTTGCATTCGTAAGTTCTAATCGCAGCACTCACTCCAAATAGCATTACG
>JAIXVO010000750.1 GCA_027482985.1 Cyanobacteriota bacterium | reverse complement strand
TGCCACTTGCGGCTGGTTCTGAATGTAATAAGCACAATCCGGTTCAGAGCCGCGATCGAGTTCTTCGCGATCCAAAGTGGTCGATCGCAGGGATTTGATCTTTAACCCCAGTTCGACCACCAGCACGCGAATGAACAAGCCGATCAACTCACTCGCAAATTCGTGATCTTCTAGCGGCATCGTGATCTCCAACTGTCCGCGATCGTAGGTCAGACGGGCGGCACGACTGGCGGGTAAGGCTTGCAAAATTTGCTGATAGCGTTGCCAATTTAGGCCAGCCAAGGTAACGCGCTTTTCGCCAACAAGGCGTTGCGTTTCGGTCGGAGCAATACTCACCATGCGTCACCTCCAGTCACCTCTGCTTTATTGTGTCGCACGCATCGCCAAATTAACCGGAGGGTTGCTCACAAGCTCCAATACTGACCCAACTGGTCGAACCATCGGCCCAATGTTCTTTTTTCCAAATGGGCGCTGTATGTTTCAACGTATCGATCGCATACTGACACGCCGCAAATGCTTCAGACCGATGGGGACACCCAACCGCCACCAGGACGCTGATTTCGCCGATCGCCAGTTTGCCCACCCGATGATGAATCACCACATGGGTGGCATCGGGCCAGGTGTGGCGAATCTCCTGGGCGATCGTCTGAAACACCTTTAACGCCATTGGCTCATAGGCTTGATATTCCAATGCCACCACCGCCTTGCCGTCCGTTTGATTGCGCACCATGCCGCTCATCAGGACGATTGCCCCATTCGCCCCATCGTCCGCCAGGTCATAAACTTCTGCTAACGACAAAGGTGCAAAGCGAATGGCAAAATGATCTGGTCTAGTCATGCTTGGAGAACTTGGTGCCATCGTCTTCGTCATTGATTCGCCCCTCCAGGTATGCGGTCACGCCATTCATCAATCCGTGACGATCCTGGTTTGAGCTTAACTGAAAGTTACCCCGCAGCGGTCATTCCTTCATGGGTTAGCAGGCGGGTCAACATGGTCACTGATCCATTGCAAGTAAGGTGCTGATCCCGCTGCAATCGGCAGCGCAATGATTTCTGGCACTTCATAAGGATGGGTCGCCTGAATCGCAGTGGCGATCGCGGCAAATTGACGCTGCTGAGACTTGATCAACAGTTGCCATTCCTCCTCCTGTTGTAATTCTCCCTGCCAGCTATAAATCGAGTGGACGGGCAGCAGTTTGACACAGGCCGCAAGATGCGACTGCACCAAATGTTGGGCGATCGCGATCGCCTGTTCTCGCGTCGGAGTCGTCACCAGCACCACAATGAACTCAGAATTAGCCAGTTCTGCCATCGGCATCCATCTCCCGCAATTCAGTACCCAGGATGATCCCCCAATGGGACTCCCAACTTTTACACTAGAGGCAAGTTGTCCGCAACCTGACCGGTCCTTCATTCAACCCCTACTGGCCAAACCATGTCTGTCCCCAAACTTACCCTCTGGCTTCTCTGGCTGGCCTTTGTCGTCTACGCTTTCGGCTTCGCTCCGCCCGATCGCCCCGATACCTTTGAGCTAATCAAAAACCTCTCCACGGCTCAGGTAGACGGGATCAATCCGTTGATTGTGGCGCTGTTTAACATCATGGGCGTATTCCCGGTGATTTATGCCAGTCTGCTACTGTTCGATGGGCGGATGCAGCCCATTCGCGCCTATCCTTTTGTGCTGGGATCATTTGCGGTCGGTGCTTTCGCTATTTTGCCCTACCTGGCTTTGCGCCACCCCAACCAATCTTTTACAGGCGAAAAAAGCTGGCTCCTGAAAGCTCTGGATTCCCGTTGGGTGGGTGGCAGTGTCGCGATCGCGGCGATCGGGCTGGTCACCTACGGGCTAACTCAGGGCAACTGGACCGATTTTATCCAGCAATGGCAAACCAGTCGCTTCATTCATGTCATGAGTCTGGATTTTTGCCTGCTCTGTCTGCTGTTCCCCCTGATCCTGCAAGATGACATGGCGCGGCGGGGTTGGGACTCCCCTGGTAAATTCTGGGCGATCGCCCTGATCCCCTTTCTGGGCGCAGCGATTTATTTGCTGGTACGACCCGCGATCGTCCAAACGACTCCCGCCACCATCCCGACCGCCGCTCCCGCCAGCCCGATCCATTCCTGAGCCTTGAACCATGCCTCGCCTCGTCCGTCTCCTATCACTTGTGCTGCTTTGGCTGTGCCTCCTGTGGGTAGGCGGTGGAGGGTGGATAGCCCCCAGTTGGGCGCAAGCATTACCAGTTAGCCCACCGCCTGCCGCTGAGTCTCCCGCTGTCAAACGGCGAGATCTCGACTCCAACAATATTCCCTCCGAGAAAGTCAATCAGTTTGTCCAGGCTTGTCTTCAAGTCATTACTTTGATTGAGCGGCGAGAAGGCGATTTGCAAGCCACAGTCACCGAGGCAGAAGCAGCACGGATTGAACAGGAAATTGAAGCCGAAGCGCTGGCTGTGATTGAACGCAACGGCTTGACCCGGCAAGAATATTTGCAACTGTTGGGGTTAGCCAACACTGATCCTGAGTTTGGGGAACGGGTCGCGGTACAACTGCAAGAACTATCGATTTGAACATCCGGGGATCGTTGGATTTCCCGGATTGGGCTTGCAGAAACTGCAATGAGTGATTAAATAAGAGGGACAATTTGGGGAATTAGGGAAAAACCTGAACAAACCCTAAAGGTCTTCTAGATGCGGACTAAATATCGGTATTTTAGAAGGCTAATTGTAAGCAGCTTTAGAGTGCGTCTGCATGACGGGTAACTTTTCACCGATCTCTCAAACCGATTTGGCGCAACGTCGGCAAAAACTCCGTCGTCAGCGGCGAGTTCGGCTGGCGCAGACGGTGTGGCGGTTGGTCGCAGTGGCGGGTTTGGCGGGAGGGGTGATCTGGCTCAGTACGAATCCCATTTGGTTGATTCGGAGTGCGAATCAGATCAAGGTGGAAGGAAATCAGTTTTTGCCGACCCCCACGGTGCGATCGCTGTTGCCCCTGACCTATCCGCAATCGCTGCTCCAGGTCGAACCGCAGACCATTGAGCAAACGTTGAAAGCCAAAGCCCCGATCGCGGAAGTCGCGGTCAGTCGTCAATTGTTTCCACCGGGGTTGACCATCCGCATTCGGGAGCGCTTGCCCGTAGCCGTGTGGTTGTCAACCCCTGGCGAGGCCCAACTGCTGACTCAACGTCCGACCCCAAATCAAAATCTGGCGACAAAAATCGGCTTGCTGGATGAGAGCGGTGGCGAAATTGCCCTGGAGAACTTTTTGCTAACTGAGCGATCGCTGAAATTACCAACGCTGCGGGTGATTGGGGATGTCCAGCACTATCGTCCGATTTGGGCAAAGTTATACCGCGAATTAATTCGGAGTCCCGTGAAAATTGCTGAAATTGATTTTCAAAATCCTGCTAATGTGGTGCTGAAAACTGAGTTAGGCAATGTGCAAATTGGCTCTTACACGGATTTGTTCCCAGAGCAGTTGAAAACATTGGATCGGATGCGGAAACTCCCCAACCAGGTCAGCTTGAACCAAATCGCTTATATTGATCTGCGGAATCCAGCTTCCCCCACGATTCAGATGAAGAGTGCCGTCGAGTCTCCCAAACCAGAGGAGCCAACGCCCTAGGAGTTAACGATGATAACAACCGATGTGCCTAGAAAAATGACTCAACGCTCGACTCAGTCGATGTTTTAATCCCTTGACGGAGTTCCCGGTCAGATTGGTTTTTTAAACGACTTACCTTATAGTTGATCAAAGTCGTTCCGTCACGAAAGCAGTTTTAAGCTACTTTATTTAGATCACACTTATTGCCAGGTTGCTGATAAATTCCAATGACACTTAATAACGGCTTAGGAAATGCTCACGAAAACTCCAACCCAGAAGGAAACCCCCATTCTATCCTGGCGGCTGATGTCCATTTATTTCACCCCTCCGGTACTGCTATGAATCAATCCATCGATCCAGTGGGGCGTGCCGGAGAAGACGTTAGGAGTAGCAATATCGTGCCAGGAAGTGTAGCGAAAATTAAGGTGATTGGGGTCGGCGGCGGCGGTGGTAATGCAGTCAACCGCATGATTGCTAGTGATGTGACGGGGGTTGAGTTTTGGTCAGTCAACACCGACGCGCAAGCATTAGAAGGGTCAGAAGCGCCCAAGCGGTTACAGGTGGGACAAAAGCTGACGCGTGGCTTAGGGGCAGGTGGCAATCCGGCGATCGGGCAAAAAGCAGCCGAGGAATCGCGGGATGAGATTGCCACGGCGTTGGAAGGGTCAGACCTGATTTTTATTACCGCTGGCATGGGCGGTGGCACAGGGACGGGAGCAGCTCCCATCGTGGCCGAAGTGGCGAAAGAACTGGGTGCCTTAACGGTGGGGATCGTCACGCGCCCCTTCACGTTTGAAGGTCGTCGTCGTGCGACGCAGGCAGCAGAGGGGATTGAAGCCTTGCAAAGCCGAGTTGATACCCTGATCATGATTCCGAATGACAAACTGCTCACGGTGATTTCGGAGCAAACTCCGGTGCAAGAAGCTTTCCGGGCGGCTGATGATATTCTCCGGCAGGGCGTTCAAGGGATTTCCGACATTATTACGATTCGCGGCTTAGTCAACGTTGATTTTGCCGATGTGCGGGCAGTCATGGCCGATGCGGGTTCTGCTCTGATGGGGATTGGCGTGGGCACAGGCAAATCACGGGCACGCGAAGCGGCGATGGCCTCGATTTCTTCCCCGCTGCTGGAATCCTCCATCGATGGTGCGCGGGGGGTCGTATTCAACATCACAGGCGGCAGCGATTTGACTCTGCATGAAGTCAACTCGGCAGCGGAAATTATTTACGAAGTCGTTGATCCCAATGCCAACATCATTTTTGGCGCGGTGATTGACGAACGCTTGCAGGGTGAAATTCGGATTACGGTGATCGCGACGGGCTTCACGGGCGAGGTGCAACCCCGCCCCTCAGCCAAACCGACAGGCGTGAAGCGATCGCCCTCGACGATGGGCACCACTCCGCCCCCACCCACGCCGCCCCTCTCCGATCCTCGTTCGAAACCAAATGGGCTGGATATTCCTGAGTTTCTCCAGCGCCGCCGTCCGCCTCGTTAAAGGACTTCCACGGGTTCACCGGGGTCAGGCACGCAGAGTTGGGTGTCTGGGTGTTGAGTAGTCAGGCGATCGCGAAATTCTGCCACGCTCCCGATGGTTTTAATCAAGCGGGGTAAAATTCCGCTGGCTCGAATTTCGCCGCGCGTGGTGGGCAGAAACACTTTCGGCTGGAGTTGTTGCACTAAATCCAGGGCTTGATCGGGTCCCATGATGACCTGTCCCAAGAAGGGAAAGATCTGCCCGATCACTGGTGCGATCGCCACATCCACCTTGCCGATCCGAGCCGCAGCGCTGGCTGGATACCAGTGGGGTTCGTAGTAGAGCGTTTGTCCACTCCCGTGATCAGTCAACAGCACACCATTCTCGACCTGCCCCGGTTGAATTTCGGCTCCCTGAATTGCTTGGATGGTGAGTTGATCGACTGTCACCGATTGCCAATGGCTGAGCGGGGTGACGTGCTGAAAGCCGAGCTGAGTTAACCGTTTGGCAGCACTGGGAGAAGCGATCGCGGGAATCGTGCGATCGAGCTGAGTCAGGGTGGGCACATGGCAGTGATCATCCACACCTTGCGAGAGGAGCAGCAGATCAATGGGCGGTAAAGTGTCGGGGGTAAAGGCGAGGGGCGTTTCGTGATAAGCCGTAAACAGCCAGGGTTGACCTGCAAACGTCAACGGATCCACCAGCCAGGGATCCACTAAAATCGTTTTGCCCGCAAGTTGAAACAACCAACTGTTGAGGTCAATCCAGGTGAGTTTCATATTTGCAATTTTTCTTAATATTCTCCCTTATCATAACGAAATCTACTCCTCTGAGGCGATCGCACCCGCATGACCCCTGCCCCTCCACCCATCATTCCTGTTGCCCTGACGATCGCTGGCTCCGATAGCGGCGGCGGTGCAGGCATTCAAGCCGATTTACGCACTTTCGCCTTTCACTGCGTTCACGGCACCAGCGCCCTTACCTGCATTACCGCGCAAAACACCGTCGGCGTGACCCGCGTGGATGCCCTGCCGCCGGAGGCAGTTGTCGCCCAAATCGAAGCAGTCGTGAGTGATATTGGCGTACAGGCAACCAAAACTGGGATGCTGTTGAATCAGGAGATTATGGCAGCAGTGGCGGAACAGGTGAAGCGCTTACACTTGCAAAATTTGGTCGTTGATCCGGTCATGGTGTCGCGGACGGGCGCGCAGTTGATTAGCGATGACGCGATCGCCACCCTGCAATCGGTTCTGATTCCCCTGGCGACGATCCTCACGCCCAATCGCTATGAAGCCCAAATCTTGGCGGCAATGGAGATTCACTCTCTCGTTGACATGCAACAGGCGGCTCAAAAAATTCACCAACTGGGAGCGCAAGCCGTGCTGGTGAAAGGCGGCGGCATGAGTGGCGACTTACACAGCGTTGATGTCTGGTTTGATGGTCAGCAAGGACACATTTTGCAAACTGAAGTGGTGTCCACCCCACATACCCATGGGACTGGTTGCACGCTGTCTGCCGCGATCGCGGCCAACCTTGCCCTGGGTCAGTCGCCCCTGATTGCCACCCAGAACGCCAAAGCCTATGTCACGGAAGCCTTAAAGTACGCCTTGGCGATCGGGCAAGGGCAAGGGCCAGTCGGTCACTTTTTTCCGCTCGTCAAATCAGTACCCGCACCACAGTCTGCTGGAACAGCGCGGGGTTGAGGTTCGTGCCTGCGGCAACACCAGGCTGTCATTACAGCAGTGGTGAGCGGACGGTAATTTTGGCGTTTTCATGGTGGAGCAACCATTGTTTGCGATCGATGCCACCCGCGTAGCCAGTCAACTTCCCATCAGCGGCAATCACGCGATGACAGGGAATGATGATCGAAATCGGATTTTTGCCATTCGCGGCCCCTACAGCGCGGGATAGCGAAGTTTTGCCCACCCTTTGAGCCAAAGTGCCATAGGAAATCGTTGTCCCAAATGGGATGTGCAATAGATGTTGCCAAACCTGTTGTTGAAATTTTGTCCCCTGCGGCTTGAGCGGTAAGTTAAACTCCTGTCGCTGGTGGGTAAAGTATTCATGCAGTTGCACCTGGGTTTGCACCAATACATCCAGTTGCGGCGCTTCATCCCAGTCGTCCGCATCCCAGGTTTCAAATTCTTCTGGGGAAGTTGTTTGTCCTTGTAGATAAAGACCAGTCAGGGCATCGCCATCAGATGTCAGCAACAGTTCACCCAAAGGACTGCTGATCCAGTTGTAAAGTATCATTTCACTTTCCCCAAAAGTTCCCGAAGCCGATCGCAGCGCGATCGCCGGTCGCGTGAGTGGAGATGCAAGCTGTTCCTCACAGCTTCAGAAGCGTGAGGTTATTGCCAAAAGGATTCCCAATCCGGGCATTTTTGTTCCTGATCTTCCCAGCCAAAAGGGTGCATCCCGCACACCAGCATGGTGCCATTGTAGGACTGACCATGATAGTGGCGACACCCGATACAAGCTGGATGATCGTTAAACAGCGGTTCGACCGTGTGCATCACTGGCTGCACCGTCTCATCTAGGTGGAGTTCCAAACCCAAGTAGGCTTCCAGGATGGGATCGAAAAAATCATTGAACCGTTGTTCTAAATCGGGGGCGATCGCGGCTTCCAGTTGCCCCACCCATGTTTCTGAGACTTCTATGACAACATCGACTGCGGCCTCGACTGCGGTTTCCACCTCTTTGGCCACCTCAGTCACAAATTCTTCAATGCCATCCACAATTGTTTCCATCATGGCCCAAAACTCTCTCTCCCAAGTTTCCATCGCCACCCTGCCCATCCCACTCCTAGATCAGATTGCCGCCTCGCGTTACCTGATAACCAGCCTGCGATTGAAATGATCTCATTGGCAACCTGATAGCCCCTGCCGCCAAACAGTCTTAGCATCAAACTCATCACTATCAATCGCGTGCGCAGTTATGCATCATCCCAATCCAGCGGGATCAGTGGAGCAATCATAACGTAAAATCACCCACCGGGGGGATTTCCCCTGACATCCTACTAGTCGTTCTTCAAACGTCTTAACTCTTCTTGCAATTCTGTTACACGTCGCCGCATTTCATCCACATCCGGATCGCTAGCAATCGGTGGCGAACTAGGTTCATCATCCAAAATTTCAATCGGGCGCGGTGTTCGGGGGGGTGTAGGCGGTGTCGGGTCTACCGCAGATGGCGATTGTTGCGCTTTATTCACCATCTCATCCACAAAGCGGCGCGCTTCTTCAGCCGTCATTTCGCCCCGTTCGACCATCTCATCCGCGAGTTTCTGCAACTGCCCCCGCAACTCCCCTAGCTTGGCTCCTGCTTTTTCACCCGCGTAAGACGCAATACCCACACCCAAATACACCGCTTTCTGCACCAAATCGCCTAAACCCATGACTGCTGACTCCTACATCAGATCTAAGTCCAGCATACGCAGAAAGCGAAAAGAGTGCCTACGGCGTTTGATAGGGAAAACCGACCTTTAAAACCAGGAGACCCGGAGTCTACGCCTATCTCAAGCATCCCGTATTGCTGCTACCTTCCGGTCCTGACAAGATTTGGGCGTTGCGATCGCATAGATCCGAGTCGGTTTTCAGCATAACACCTATTCGACCACGATGCGCCACTCATACAGTTGGTAATGCACACACCCATTGGCAACCAGTGGATCTTGGGCGACGATCGCGGTGGCTTCATCCATTGAGGCTGCCCGAAACAGCAACATGCCCCCGCCCCGACAGCCCCAATAGCCCGTTTTGGCCTGATGCCCTTTGGCAATCAACATTTGCACGAATTCTTTGTGGGCGGGCACAAATTGGTCAAAGGTGGTCTTATCCACAATTCCAGTCTCAATTTTGACGAACCACGGCATGATCGAATGTCCTTTCCCGCTGAACAATGGGATTATCCGCTAGCTTAAAACTAGTTTCCCCCTGCCGTCCTGTTCCGTTAACTGGATTTAACCCATGTCCGACCAGGAAACCGTGCGCTTGTTCATGGCACTCTTGCCGCCCCCTGCGATCCAGGCAGCGGCGGCAGCGCTCCAGCAGGAGTTGAGCGATCGCTTTGCCAGTCGTGCCGCCCAAAAATCACCGCCTCACATCACCTTACACCCCCCGTTTACCTGGCCGCTGGCACAACTCCCGGACTTGACGCTAGCGCTGACGACCTTTGCGGCGCAACAGCAGGCTGTCCCCATCACCTTGGATGGGTTTGGGGCCTTTCCCCCGCGGGTCATTTACATCCAGGTGGCGCGATCGCCGGGCTTACTCCAACTCCAACAAGACCTAGCCCAATGGCTGACAGCGACCTACGGGATTCAAGCTCAACGGTCAGCCGGACGGAGGTTTACCCCTCATCTCACCGTGGCATTCCGAGATTTAACGCCAGCAAACTTTCAACTCGCCTGGTTAGAGTTGGCGGAGCGCTCATTTGCGGCCGAATTTATGTCCACTGATCTCACGCTGCTGCGGCATACTGGGCAACACTGGGTGGTGCAGCAAAGAGCTCCTTATCAGTCGCGATCGCCACTTTGACTGCCACGCACCAGGGCTACTCCTAGTCATAGAGTTTTCTAAAGTTCATCCAGTGGAATTTGTCATGGGTTTGGTAGAGA
>JAIXVO010000768.1 GCA_027482985.1 Cyanobacteriota bacterium | reverse complement strand
GCTCGTCGTCACGTCGATCGCGATCGGCATCGTGATCCCCTCACCCCCCAATTCGATGACACAATGCAAACCTGGGTTGCCCCCTTCTTTATGGGGCCTGTGAATACGCGCATCGTCCGCCGCAGTCAGGCTCTGTTGGCGGAGTGGCAGGAGTCTGATGGGGCTGAGTTTGTCTATCAGGAGTACCTCAAGTTTGACCCACCCGCTGCCTGGTTGCAGGCGATCGCGACAACTGCCGGGTTCGGTTTAGGGATTGGCTTGTTGCAATATTCCTGGGGGCGATCGCTGCTGGCGGGATTGTTACCCCAGCCGGGGAGCGGCCCCTCCGTGCCAACGATGGATCAGGGCTGGTTTACCTGTGAACTGGTGGGAATTGCTGCCGATGGTCGCCAGGTGCGGGGGGTGATTCGGGATCAGGGTGATCCGGGCAATCGGGCGACCGTGAAACTGGTTTGTGAAGCTGCCTTGAGTTTGGCGCTGCAAGCGGAGGCCTTACCGGGTGGGATGGGACGGGGGGGGATTTTAACTCCTGCTACTGGGTTAGGCGATGTGCTGGTGACTCGGTTACGCCAGGCGGGAATGACAATCGCGATTCCCGCCACTGCGGGCTGATCCCCCTCTCAGCGCTCGTTGGCTTGGGGTCGCGGTGAACAACTAGAAAGCTGGCGGTCGAGAGAATGAGCATTAGCATGACTTGCGCTTGGAGAAATCCGAGAAAGTTTTTTTGCATGCTGCGATCGCACCGTTCCCGTCAATTACCACACGCACAAGGCGATGTGGCTTGTAACTAGCCAGCAACACAGACGAGGTGAGATGGACTGTCACATTCGGGCAATTGACAATGCCCTGTTCCTCCGATCAGCAGTGCGTAGCCTTGCTGACAGAGGAAAGAATTACACGCTATCTCCTATTAGGTGGGAGGCTCTGTCGTCATTTCCCCTAACCTGCTTTCTCTATCAGCAACACATAGCTGCTAACGAGATGACGGAGATCAGACAGTCCCGATTGATGTAGCGGATTCTTTGTACTACTTTAACCTAAACCCCGTGCGCAGTCTATATTTTACGTCTCCGAGCAGAGAGTCCGTCGATTCCTCAGCGACCCCAATCACTCATCGGCTAACAGCCAATATTGCTCAAGGGGGCACTTCGTCATCGCCTCGCCTCTCATCCCCAGGCACAAGGCACAGGGGTTTTCCCGGCGAATTTATAAACAGAACCTGGTGCAAGGGCGAATGGCCGTCACTGGCTTCAACTTAAGTAAAACGCACTGACACGCAACGGGTTAAGCCCTCACCCCTTGTGTTCCCCTCTCCCAAAATGGGCGAGGGGAAAAAATTCCGGCTCCCCTTCTCCCAAAATGGGAGAAGGGGTTGGGGGATGAGGGCGGACTGAAAAGCCTTTTACAGCCGAGGTTCTAGCTTAAGTTGAAGCTCATGATGGCCATTCGCCCCTGCCTTTTGTGGTTGACTGCTCTACTCGCCTTAATAGGCGGCACCGCGATATTTGAGGTGATGATCAAAGGGCGACAGAATCGCAATCAAATGTTTCGCCTGAAACGTTACCCAGCGATATTGCTCAGGCACTTCCCATTCCATCAGTTGCACAGTTTCTGGATGCTCAATGTGCACGACTTCAGGATTCAAGTCGTAACTTGCACCACGATATTTCAGCAGCATAACTTTTGCCTCCTTTGAATAGGCAGAATTGGGGATTGAAGCGATGACGGTAAAACCTTACAAAAACAACTTTTGGTTTTCCTGAAGAATTCCAATCGGACTCTAACAGAACCAAAAGCAGGCAATGAACTGAAGGGCTAACTGACGGGTTGAATCGAAGCATCAGTCAAGATATCGTCTGATTTTAGGAGAAAGATCAGGGTTGTGCTAATGATTTTTGTGTCGGGGTCGTTACGCTTCGTCACACGGTTTTTTCTATCTTCGGATCGGTAAACCGTATCACCCTGCCGGCCTACCTCCCCTTAACCCTCACCAGGTAGCATTTTCACGACTATTGCGCGGGTTTTCCGCACCTGCCTGCCAGCATCAATCCTGCGAAGATGAATATGTGTTCAGGAGTGACTTCCTTGAAAGATTTCTAGAAAGTCATTTCTCCCGACTCGAAAGAGTTTTATTTCGTGTGTTGTTGTTTACTTGATGAGGTTTTTCTAATGAAATTAATTCGTCTTGCACTGGGTTTTTTAGTTCCTCCTGTTGGTGTTTTTCTGACCTACGGATTGAGTCTGACGCTGGTAATTAATGTCCTGCTGACCTTATTGGGTTGGGTGCCAGGGATTATTCACGCGGTCTGGGTGATCGCTAAACAGTCCGAGCAACAACAATCTGATGCAGTCTAGGTCAACTTTTAATTTTGTAATAAGGAGACAAACAATGTTGGGATTCTTTTTGACCACTTTAATCAGCGCCTTAGATTTGTTAGTCGTGGATTTAGTCGTGCCCGGTGTGACGATCGCCACTTTTCCCGCAGCCTTGCTGGCCGCGATTTCCATCGGCTTTGTGAACGGCTCAATTAAACCTGTCCTGTCAATTTTGACGTTGCCGATCAACTTCCTGACGCTGGGAGCTTTTTCCCTGGTGTTGAATGGGATTTGTTTCTGGCTCGCCTCGCTAGTCGTCCCAGGCTTTGCCGTCCACGGCTTTTGGGCGATGATTCTCGCGCCACTGGTGTTGTCCTTCACCAGCACCTTCCTGAATCGCTACTTCGTCGTGAAAGGGATTGGCACTGATGCCGCGATCGCCGGCACATCTGCCTCTTCAACGCTGGAAGCCAGCAAATAATGGCATTGACCTCTGGTCGTATAGCCGTCGCCATGTGTAACGTGGCAGAGGCGAGTCAGAACACCTACCCAGCATTGGCTCTTGCCGATCCGACTTGTCCTCAGTGTTCTGACCAAAGCTATATCTGGCGTTCCTGGCTTGAGGTCGTTCCCCAGCCGACATCGGGGGACTCAACTGTCCCCTGCGCCTCCCTTCAATCGCCCTGCTGCTCTCAGGCTTCCCTAACGTTGCTTTAACGCCCGCTGCATATCGCGCTGATCCTGTCGTTTACGAATGTCATCGCGCTTATCGTGTAACTTCTTCCCGCGAGCCAGGGCAATATCAACTTTCACCCAACCCCGCTTGAGATAAAGTTTCAGCGGCACCAGGGTCAATCCCTGCTGTTCCACCTTGCCCAACAGCTTACGAATTTCTTCTTTTCGTAGTAATAACTTCCGAGTGCGGCGCGGGTCATGGTTAAAAATTTGGCTGGTCGTATGGTGCGGCGAGATGTGCACGTTCATCAACAGCACTTCCCCATTCCGGAGCAGGGCAAACCCATCCTTCAGGTTCACTTTCCCTGCCCGCACTGATTTCACCTCAGTTCCCAGCAGTTGAATCCCCGCCTCAAAGGTTTCTAAAATTTCATACTGAAACCGCGCCTGACGGTTATCACTAATAATTTTGTAGCCGTTATTTTCACTCATGATCTAACTGTAATGCTTGATGGGGAAAATGGCTTCTGCCCTCCGCCCTCTGCCTCCAATTAAAAACCTCCTGGCTGACGGACCAAGAGGTTGGGAAGAATAATTAAATGCCGCGGGATAAATTGATCAAAACGAGTTGAATTTCTACGCCTGACGGGAGTAGTACTCAACCACCAACAGTTCGTTGATTTGGAGGGCAACCCACTCCCGATCAACAACGCCATTCACCTTACCCACCAGTTTCGACTTATCGAATTCTAAGTGGCTGGGCAGGTTTGCCAAACCAGGAAACTGGAGATTTGCTTCCACCAGTTTGCGCGATCGCTCGGTGTCACGCACACTCACGACATCACCAGGACGGCAGTTATAGCTGGCAATATCGACCACCCGACCGTTAACAGTCACATGACCATGATTCACCAGTTGACGAGCCGCTGGGATGGTGGGAGCCATGCCCATCCGAAACACAGTGTTATCCAACCGCATTTCCAGCAGTTGCAGCAAGACTTGCCCAGTGGAGCCTGCTGCCCGACGAGCTTTCCGCACATAGCGGAGCAGTTGCCGTTCAGTCACCCCGTAGTTAAACCGCAGCTTTTGCTTTTCTTCAAGCCGCACTGCATATTCTGAGCGCTTCTTGCGGTTTTGCCCATGTTGACCAGGCGGGTAAGCCCGACGTGGAGCTTTACGGGTTAAGCCGGGGAGATCTCCCAAACGGCGGACAATTCGGAGGCGTGGACCTCTATAACGCGACATTGTTCTTCCTCAAAATCCAAAATCTAGACAGACATTCTAGTATACGGTAAGAGGCGGAGAATTGGGTAGAAGAAATTGGAAGGGGGAGGTGAGGGAGCGACGGGCAGGGAATTGGTAGAGACGGGGCCGTGGGCACGTCTCACAAGAGATTGGGGGTGAGCCAAGCGCATTCACCGGGGCACGTCTCAGGCATGAGTTAATGAATTCTGGCTGGAGTGGAAAGCGAGGGAAACGTCGGAAGGCAAGAGGGGCGATGACTAAAGTCGTATTTTTGAGTTTGATTCGGGCGTATCAACGTTTCATTTCGCCCTTGTTGCCACCGCAGTGTCGGTTTCAGCCGACTTGTTC
>JAIXVO010000681.1 GCA_027482985.1 Cyanobacteriota bacterium | reverse complement strand
GCTGACGGCCTGATTGTCGCCCTGAAAGTTTCCGCTAGGAAACTTTCAGGGCGACAATCAGGCTATTCGCACCAGGAACGGCAACTTCAGCAACCTTGTACTACGATTATTCTCCTTACCATAAGTTGACGTAAAGTGTGATTTTTGAGGCAAAAATTAACTCTGATCTTGCTTAGAGTGGAATCATTGAGTTGGACTTACGCTGGAGGGCTTGCTGCTATGGCTTTGATTCGTCAAGTTCAGGTGCGATCGCTAACCTCCGTGCGGGGTGGGCGCTTAGACTTTTTCACCCCCCAATCCAGCGACGAAACCATACTGGTGAACTTACCCCCTGACACCATCGACGAATTATTTGTGCATCGGTTTCAAACAGATCAATTGCTAGTCGTGCGTGGGCAATTCGTGCTGGTGGTGCTACAAAACCGACGCTACGATTACATTTCGCTGAGTGCTGATGACCCCAAAGTGGTGACTATTCCCCCTGGAGTACCACATGGAGCGATTAATTTGCAGGAGGCACCCTGTACCTTGGTGAATGCTGTCTTGCGCCATGGCCCAGTTCATGCCCGCGACTATCAACCGCTCAAGCGACCATTTCCCTATGATCTCACGCTTGCCCGTGCTGTTGCCTAGAGAAAATTTCAGAATTCGGCGGGAAAGGTAACCTGATCAGAAATGAACATGACATACTCTAGGGGTGATCTTGTTTATGGCTTTTCCCCATGCCTTTGACTGTATTGGTAGTAGATGATGATTTGGGGACACGTTTAGCGATCAGTGACTTTCTTGAAGCCACTGGTTATTTAGTCGTCACTGCTGAGAATGGCAACGAAGGTCTCAAGCGGGTCGAAAAGTGTCAGCCTCATCTGATTGTGACGGATGTCACAATGCCGCAGATGGATGGTTATGAGTTTGTGCGGCAGGTTCGGTTGCGGCCTGAGCTACGGTTGTTGCCTGTCGTCTTTTTAACAGCGCGGACGGAAACCCACGATCGCATTCGCGGCTATCAACTGGGTTGTGATGTCTATCTCCCAAAACCCTTTGAATTGCAAGAATTAGGGGTGATCGTGCGCAACTTGCTGGAACGCTTACAAATGATTGAACTGGAATGGCGATCGCGGAATCTCCCCCTGCCCGCTAGTGGTGCGGACGAAATCACCACCGCAGCCTACACAACGGTGACCATTGCTTTTACTCCGCGCGAAAAAGAAGTCTTGAGCTTACTGGCGGATGGGTTATCTAATGGGCAAATTGGCGATCGCTTGCATCTCAGCCCCCGCACTGTTGAAAAACATGTCAGCAATTTACTCCACAAGACCGATACCAGTAATCGCTCTGAATTACTACGATTCGCAGTCGATCATCATTTGGTGTAAAAATCAGCGATTCAATGCCCTGGGAGTTGGATACTGCGCCCATTATCAAGTCACTGAAAGTTAACGGGCAAGTTCCGGCTGAATCGCGGCGAGTAAGCCCTGACAGGCATCTAGTAGTAAATCAATCACAAAATTAAAGCCGTCGGTGCCACCATAGTATGGATCCGGCACTTCTTTAACGGCGTGGCGGGTACAAAAGTCGCACATCAGGCGCACTTTCTGCCGATACGTGCCATCCCGATCCAGCGCACAAATGTCTTCAAAGTTGTTCCGATCCATTGCCAGGATCAGATCGTAAGCGGCAAAATCCGCCGCCGTAAACTGTCGTGCGGCTCCTTGCATCACAATCCCTCGCTGGGTGGCAGCAGCCGACATCCGGCGATCGGGGGGAGCACCAATGTGATACCCCGAAGTCCCGGCCGAATCGCAGGTAATCTGCCCCGTTAACCCAGCCTCATCAATCAAGTGATTCATGATGTTTTCGGCAGCGGGCGATCGGCAAATATTGCCGAGACAAACAAACAAAAGCTGGTAGGACATACAACAATAAGCCCCTAAAACAAAGCGGTGGTCAGGCGGGAAAAAGCGGCTCGCTGGGGCGAACCTGGCAAAATCGTCAAACCTGGAAATTCTGTGGCTTTTTGACTAGCCTTAAGGCAGTTAACCAGGACGGCAAACCGCGATCGCCAATTCCCTTTGAGAGCACACCACCCTCCAGGGCAGAAAGAACAGAAAGGCGCGATTCTTGAGCGTTGACCTTCTGTCTTCCTCCAAATACGAGAATCAGACTTACATCCCCGGTAAGTTTAAGCCATCCGTCAGCTCCTCCATCCGTTCCCGCATAGTTGCAGTGGATTTGGCGTAAGCATCTTTCATGGCCGCCGTCACTAAATCAGACAACACATCGGCACCTTCGCCGAGCGCATCTGGTGAAATCGCCACGCTAATTGGTTCCTGGTTACCACTCAACACAACTTTGACCAAGCCGTTTTGAGATTGACCTTCAATCTGCATGACTTCCAGTTCTTCCTGAAGCCGTTTCGCTCCCGCTTGAACTTCTTGAGCTTTCTTGAAGGCTTCTGCTAGCTCTTTCATTTTGCCTAGCCCGAAGCCGAATCCCTGTCCTTGTGACATATGTGCGATGAGGGTAAGAGTGCGTTTACAGTTTGCAATTGTCCCATTATGACATTGCCGATCCATTCGGGGTAAGCTTTCATTCTTTTGCTTTCGTAATCGATCGCTGAGAACGGTCTATCCACCCAGGAAATCACCCCTTAAATGGGTTGAAAATCCCCTAAAATTCTGACTTCCGGTTCCAACCACAGCCGCCACCGCTGATCCACTTCACGCTGCACATGGCGAATCAGGTGGAAAATATCGGTTGCCGTCGCTGAACCACAATTGAGGATGAAATTTGCGTGTCGTTGAGCCACTTGCGCGCCCCCAATTTGGAAGCCCTTCAACCCACTTTGCTCAATTAACCAACCCGCTTTATAGGGTGTCGGATTGCGGAAGACACTGCCACAACTTGGCATATGGTAAGGCTGCGTCGATCGCCGCTGGTTGAGATGATCGCTGGTTTCAGTCGTCACGTGTTCTGGGTCAAACCCAGCTGCTAACTGAAATGTTGCCTGGGTCACCGTCCAATCTTTACCTTGGAGGAGAGAAGTGCGATAAGCATAGTTCATTTCCTCTGGAGTCAGGAGTTTAGTCGTGCCGTTCGGCAGTAACACCTGGGCATGGACCAACCGCTCCGCTGTACAGCCGCCATGTGCCCCCGCATTCATCACGACGGCGCCGCCGACCGTACCCGGAATTCCCACGGCCCATTCCAACCCGCGCCAACCCCGTTCCGCCATCTGCCAAGCCAAGCGGGGGAGGGGTTCACCTGCCCCCACTGTGACTTGTGCCGTCGCCTCATTAAAGGTGGTATGGCGCAAGCGGCGAGTGCCAATCACGAGACCCGACAAGCCGCGATCGCTAATCAACAAATTGGATCCCGCACCCAACACGGTAATTGGTAAGCCATGCTGATGTGCCCAAGCAAAGCTAGCTTGCAGTTCTGTAGCGGTACGAGGCGCGACATACCATTCCGCTGGCCCCCCGACTCGAAATGAAGTTAGATTGGCGAGAGAAATTTGCGGTTTAACCAGGCATTCAGTGCCGGGTAAGCGAATGTGGGTCTCAGTAGTTGGGGAGAACACATACTTACAGGTGGAAGAAAGAAAACTGGAGCCAGCAGTGGCTACCTTCGGAGGATCGTAAGAGAGAGTCATGGTTGCGTTTTACCAAAAATGCCCTAATCCAGAAACGTTTATGCTATCGATGAGAAATGAACAACGACCCCAACAACTGCACTTAGGCGTGACTCCGCCAGTGATGGGATAGCTCCTGTTCAACACCCTGATAAAAAGCCATCACTTCCGGAATAGTTTGGTTCAGGTTGCCAGCTCCCAAAAAGAGAACCAGATCACCCGGTACCAAAATTTCTGTCAACAGTTGACGAATCGCCGGAAGGGAGGAGCGATAGACCACGTTAGGATGATGTTCGGCAACCAGGGCCGCAACAATCTCGCCACTGATATCAGCAGGCTTTGGTTCACCCGCACTATAAATATCACTCAAAACAACTAAGTCAGCATCCGCAAAAGATTGGGCAAATTCGGTTAAAAAGGCTTTGGTGCGACTGTACCGATGGGGTTGAAAGACTGCCACTAAACGCTGCCGCGCTGCGCCGCCCGCTTCTTGCAATTGCAGCCGCGCCGCCGCCAACGTGACTTGCAATTCGCGGGGATGATGGGCGTAATCATCCATAAATACAATATTGTTATATTCTCCCCGCCGTTCCATCCGTCGTCGTGCCCCTTCAAAGGTGGCGATCGCCCGCGCAATGGTGATGAACTCTAACCCCAATTGGCGGCCAACGGCGATCGCGGCCAGTGCATTACTTAAGTTATGCTGCCCCAACAACTTCAAATTCAAACGACCCAGGATCACCCCGCGTTCCCAAACTCGCGCCGTGGTGCCATCGGCTCGATAGGAAACACAATCCACGGTATAGGTAGCACCGCTGTCGGAATGCAAACTATAAGAAAGGGTGGGCTGTATCTGTTCACGCACGATCGGGCAATCGATACACCCAATTAACGTTTCGCAATTGGCGGCAAAGGTCTGAAACGTGGCGACGACTTCATCCAGGCTGCTGTAGTGATCAATATGATCAAGTTCGATATTGGTAATCACGCCAATGCTGGACTGAAACTTGACCAGCGACCCATCCGACTCGTCCGCTTCAGCCACTAAATAAGGACTCTCACCGACCCGCGCATTACCTTGCCACGCATTGACTTCCCCCCCAACGACGATGGTGGGATCGAGTTCTGCCTGCCACAGCATGTAACCCACAAGGCTGCTGGTGGTGGTTTTACCGTGAGTGCCTGCGATCGCAATGCCCTGCCGTTCTTGAATCAACGCCGCCAGGATGTCAGAGCGATGGAAAATCGGACAGCCCAAGGCTTGAGCCGCTTGATACTCCGCATTTTCCGGGTGAATCGCCGTCGAACACACGACCTGGGGCAGTAACGGTGCCGCAGCAGGGGTTGACTGGGATTGAAAAAACTGAAGGTTGCTGGCTTCCTGACTCCAGAAAATATGGGCTCCATTTTCTTGCAACCGCTGGGTAATGTGGCTCAAGCGGAGGTCGGAACCGGAAACCGGTAATCCTCGCTTGGCCAGCACATAAGCCAAAGCAGACATCCCGATTCCCCCCACACCAATGAAGTGAAACGGCCTGCCGCTGAAGTCAACGGGAGTCAGCATCTTAGGATCCTCACAAACCACACCAATATCACGCGCTATCATATCAGGAAACAACTTTT
>JAIXVO010000235.1 GCA_027482985.1 Cyanobacteriota bacterium | reverse complement strand
TGATGCAACACCAGGTTGGACGGTTGCACAAATTAGAGCAAGATCCCCGCCTCACGCCCTTCGGCTCCTGGCTCCGGTGCTACAGCCTGGACGAATTGCCCCAACTCCTCAACGTATTGCGGGGTGAAATGAGTCTCGTCGGGCCGCGCCCCTGGGCACTCTACGATGCTCTCCGCGTGCATCCTCGCCAACGTCAGCGATTGCACGCCCTTCCTGGGATGACGGGCTTGTGGCAAGTCCAAATGCGATCGCACCAGCGAGATTTGGATACCGTCAATCGCTGCGACCTCGATTACCTCCGCACCTGGTCACCCTTCCAAGACTTCAAAATCTTGCTCCTCACCATTCCCAAAGTGCTGTCTCGATTTGGGGCGTACTAAGCGATGGTGAACCCGATCTCTCAACTCACTCAATTTGTCCAGCAACGGTTTTGGCATAGTCGATTCTGGCACCGCCATCGGTTGTTGCTGCGCGAGTTTCGTACCTTCCCACATTTGGTCGGATTCGCCCTCCTATTCTCCTTACTCGCCGCCACCCTGGAAGGATTTGGGTTGGGCTTCTTGATGGCCTTCCTGCAAAACTTAGTCAGCCCCACTGCGCCCCCTCTGCAAACCGGATTTGCCTGGTTTGATCAAACCATTTTAGGCATCCAGGAACAGCCCTTAAATCGCCTCCTGAGGGCTTCTGCTCTGATTCTCGCCGCGACCTGGTTGCGGGCATTATTCAACTACCTCACCCATGTTTACACCGACCTGACCCAACTGCATTTCGTCGATCGCCTGCGCCGTCGGATGTTTGAGCAGTTCACTGCCGTCAACCTGAGTTACTTCAGCCAAACTCAATCTGGTGAATTAATTAATACCATCACTACTGAGATTGGACGGTTACAGCAAGCCTTTGGCATGATGACATTTTTGTTGATTAAAGGACTCACGATCGCCATTTATGCCATTTTATTATTCCAAATTTCCTGGCAACTGACCTTACTCGCCATCCTGCTCTTTTCCTTGTTAGCCGTGAGTCTGAATACCCTCAGTCAATGGGTCAGAGAGTCCAGTTTTGCGGTCTCCAGCGCTCATGGCAAATTTGTCGCGAGAGCAATGGAACTGATTCATGGGATTCGTACCGTCCAGGCATTTAACGCTCAAACCTTTGAACGGCAGCGCTTCTACCAGGCCAGCCACGACATTGTCACCGCCTCCAGTCGGGCGACTCGTAACCTGGCGATCGTCCGTCCCCTCGCCGAAGGACTCGCAACCACCATTTTGATTGGCATTATTGTGCTCGGTTTTGCCGTATTTGTCACTGCCGGAGTCTTACAAACCGCTGCCCTGCTGACCTTCCTGTTTATTTTGTTTCGTCTGGTGCCAGCCATTCACGAAATTAATGGTTGTCGCGTCGCCTTAAGTGGCTTTCAGGGATCAGTCGAGAATATCAAAGAGCTGTTGCGTACCGATAATAAGCCCTACCTGATTAACGGCGATCGCCCATTTACAGGCTTACAACACGCGATCGCCTTCGTCGATGTGGACTTTGCTTACGAACCCGATCAACCCGTGCTGCAAAGCATTCACCTCACCATTCCGCAGGGACAAATGACTGCCCTCGTTGGTGCATCTGGTGCAGGTAAATCGACACTCGTAGATCTGATTCCCCGCTTTTATGATCCGCTTCAAGGACAAGTCTTACTGGATGGCATTGATTTATCTAAATTTGATTTGACTACAGTGCGACAGAAGATGGCAGTTGTGAGTCAGGATACTTTCATTTTTAATGCCACTGTGTTTCAAAATATATCTTATGGACTAGAGCCAATTGATGACGCTGCCATTTATCATGCAGCTCAATTAGCGAATGCGTTGGAATTTATTCAAGCCCTCCCCGATGGTTTTCATACCCGCCTCGGCGATCGCGGTGTGCGACTCTCCGGCGGCCAACGACAACGGATCGCGATCGCCCGTGCCCTCCTCCGCGATCCCGAAATTTTGATTCTGGATGAAGCCACCAGCGCTCTCGATTCCGTCTCCGAACGGTTGATTCAAGCCTCGATTGAACAACTCGCACAGGGGCGCACCGTGATCGCGATCGCCCATCGCCTCTCGACCATCATGCGAGCCGATCAGGTCGTTGTTCTGGATCAAGGGCGCATCGTCGAACAGGGCACTTACCAGGAGTTACTCCAGCAGCGGGGCAAACTTTGGCACTATCACCAAATCCAACACGACATGACCCCACTCCCCACCCGTCCTATCCCCCCACCCATCGAAATCATGTCTTGAGAAATTGTTTGTCTGGGTGGGCAAGATGCCCACCCCACAGGAATTAGGTTCATGATTTGCAGCTTTTTGATAGAGCGATCGCATCAGGTTCTTCTACCCCAACAATGTCCCCCATGAGCATCCTGCCTACCGTTCCACCTATTGCCCCCCTGCCGCCCGAATCATCCCGGCCTCGCTGGTCAGTGATGATTCCCACATACAACTGTGCTGACTACCTGCGTCTGACCTTACACAGCGTTTTGCAGCAGGCTTTTCCCCCTGATCAGATGCAGATCGAAGTCGTGGATGACTGTTCTCAGGATGATCCCGCCGCTGTTGTCGCGGAACTGGGACAGGGACGAGTGGGGTTTTACCGTCATGCCAGCAATCAAGGCGCGATCGCCAATTTCAACCACTGCATCCAGCGCAGTCGCGGTGAGATTGTCCACATTTTGCATGGCGATGACAAAGTGTTACCAGGCTTCTATCCCGCCCTGGATCGCGCTTTTCAGCAGCAAGCCGATTTGGGTGCCGCCTTCTGTCGTCCCATTTACATTGACGAAGCCGACCAGCAACGCTTCATTTACCCACTCGAACAACCCCAGGCAGGTATCATGCCCCACCTGCTCGACCGGTTGGGCGTGGTCTGCATGATTCAAACCCCCACGATCGCCGTCCGCCGATCGGTCTACGAAACCCTCGGCGGCTTCCATCCCGAACTTTTTCATGCTGGAGATTGGGAAATGTGGCAACGCGTCGCCAGCTTCTACCCCGTCTGGTACGAACCGCAACCCCTTGCCTGTTACCGCACCCACACCCACTCCCACACCTCCAGCCTGGTGCGATCCGCCGCCAACATTGCCAACACCCGCCGCGCGATCGCCATTGCCCACACTTACTTACCGACTCACCTCCGCGATCGCGTCACCGCCCAAGCCCAGGAATTCTATGCCCTGTATGCCTTTGAATCCGCCTGCTGGCAACTGGTTCGCCGCGATCCTGCCGCCGCGATCGCCCAACTCAGTCAAGCGTGGCAGTGTAGCCATACGCCGCAAACCCTGGGCAAAATGGCTCAATTTGTCGCTGCGATCCTCGCCAATCGCACTCGCAAAGCGCTGGCGATCGCGGGCAACAGACCCACGCCCATACAGTCCTGATGTGCCCCTGCGAATGATCCGTCCTTTGTCCCTTTTGCAACCGCGAGGCCGTTCCGATGTTTGATTATCTGATTGTTGGTGCCGGATTTGCAGGTAGTGTTCTGGCTGAACGTTTAGCCGCGATCGCTGATAAAAAAGTGTTGATTGTCGATATTCGTAATCACATTGCGGGTAACGCCTACGATTGTTACAACGAAGCCGGACTTTTGATTCATAAATACGGCCCTCACATCTTCCACACCAACTCCCGCCCCGTCTTTGAATACCTCTCCCAATTTACCGCATGGCGACCTTACGAACATCGCGTCTTAGCCAGTGTAGACGGGCAATTGGTGCCCATTCCGATTAATCTAGACACCATCAATAAACTTTATGGGTCTACATTGACGGCATTCGAGGTGGAACAATTTTTTGCTAGTATTGCCGAACCGAAAGAAACCATTCGCACCTCCGAAGATGTCGTTGTCAGTCAAGTGGGTCGCGAACTCTATGAAAAGTTCTTTCGCAACTACACGCGCAAACAGTGGGGCATTGATCCCTCCGAGTTAGATAAGTCCGTCACCGCCAGAGTGCCCACCCGCACCAACCGCGACGATCGCTACTTCACCGACACCTACCAGGCGATGCCCTTACACGGCTATACCCGGATGTTTGAGCGAATGTTGTCTCATCCCAACATCAAAATCATGCTCAACACCGACTACCGCGACATTGTAGACATCATTCCGCACCAAGAAATGATTTTCACGGGCCCCATCGATTTATTTTTCAACTACTGCTATGGAAAGCTGCCCTATCGTTCCTTAGAATTCAAACACGAAACCATCAACGCCTCGAATTATCAACCCGCTCCCGTCGTCAATTATCCTAACGAACACCTATATACGCGCATCACTGAGTTCAAGTATTTAACCGGGCAAGACCATCCCAAGACCAGCATTGTGTATGAATATCCCCAGGCTGAAGGCGATCCTTACTATCCCGTGCCCCGACCTGATAACACTGAGTTATACAAACAGTACAAAGCTCTCGCCGATAACCTGCCGCAAGTTCATTTTGTGGGCAGACTCGCCACCTATAAGTACTACAACATGGATCAAGTCGTGGCGCAGGCATTGACCCTATTTAAGACCTTGCAAGAACGGGATCACCTAACCCCGCATTTAGCCCCCGATCGCCCCTTCGCCACCCTCGGCAGTTAACCCGAATCACTATCAGGCACGACCATGACCCGTTTAGGCAGACTCCGACTTCCAGATACCACAGACACCCTGAACCTGTACGTGCGATCGCCCAAACCTGTCACCCTGGACACTGGCGATCGCGCCATCCACCTGACCCACGGCGATATTCTCTCCTGCAACACCTACTTCAACTCCCTCTACGAAGCCTTCTACGCCAAATACACAACCCTCCAGCACGTCTATTACGACCTGCGCTTAGAGGGCAGTTTCACCCTCTCCCTGTATCGCGAAACCACTACCGCTGACCAGCGCCAACTGCTGCACTGCAAGACCGTCACCGACTGTCACCCCGATCGCCCCGTCAGAGTCGAGATTCCTGACTTTGCGGGGGCAACGATGGGACGAGTTTACCTGGAATTTGTTTGTCTCAGCGATCGCGGTCGGGTGCTGGAAAGTTGGATTGCCACCGACCAAGTTCCGCAGCAACTTGTGCATCTGGGGATTATCAGTTGCACTTACAAAAAAGAGCGCTACATCGCCCAAACGGTAAACGTGATCGTCCAGGATGTTGGCTTGCAGGCTCAGTCCTGCCAAATTTTTGTCGTCGATAATGGGCGGACGCTCGACCCAGCGCAGTTTCCCGACCCGCGTGTGCAAATTATTCCGAATCCCAACCTGGGTGGCAGTGGCGGTTTTACACGCGGCATTGTGGAAGCGATGCAGCACGATCGCCTCACTCATTTGTTAGTCATGGATGATGATGTCGAACTCGATAGCGAAGCCATTTACAAACTGATTAGCCTTTATCAATATGCTAAATCTGACTTTGCCGTATCCGGTGCGATGTTGGATTTATACCAGAAACATTTGCTGTTTGAAGCCGGAGCCAATTACGCCCGCAGCCTTTACCGGGACGGGTTTGAACCCTTCGATTTGCTGCCCCTCAAAACCGATCTCGATCTGCAAGATCCGGCAACGCTCAACAGCTTATTAACCGAAGACGCGATCGACTATGGCGGGTTTTGGTTCTTCGCCTTCCCCAAATCATTTGTCGAGGCGATCGGGTTACCCCTGCCCTTTTTCATCAAAGGGGATGATGTGGAATTTGGTCTTCGCATTAGCCAAACTTACCAGCAAAAAATCATTTCCTTCCCCGCGATCGCTGTCTGGCACGAGCCGTTTTATGCCAAATTTCCCGTGTGGGATAGCTATTACTATTTCCGCAACTTTTTAACTATTCACGCGATTCATGGTTCCCTGAGTTATTGGCAAGTGGTGCAGGATATTACCATGCGGCTAATCTACACCTTGCTATTCTTTGATTACAACTCGGCTGGGATGTTAGTCAAAGCCTTTGAGGATTATTTAAAAGGGCCAGAATTCATCAAACATCAGAATGCCGAAACCTATCATTTAGAGATTCTCAAACTGAGTCAACAGCATCAGAATCAGAGTATTGACACCACCTTTCAACCCTCAGAAATTCCCCCCGTCAGTT
>JAIXVO010000261.1 GCA_027482985.1 Cyanobacteriota bacterium | reverse complement strand
GCGCCGGGGAAGCCACTACTCTGCACAACTTGGGCTTCACCTACGCCGGGATGGGGCATCGCGAAGAGTCTTTGGGCTTCTATAACCAGGCCATTGCCCTATATCAAACCCTGGGCGATCGCGCTGGGGAAGCCACGGCGTTGATGAATATTGGTACCCTTTACGCCAACTTGGGTGCGAAACCCCAAGCCGCCAGATTTTTCTTACAGGCGCAAACATTGGTACAAGAACTGGATTTTGAACCACTCGCGCAAAAAATCCAACAAGCTTTAGATGCGCTGTAACTGAACTACACCCACTTTCGCGACCCCTTCTATAATAGGCGCACGAGGTGTCAGGTGAGCGTGGGATGAATGGGAGTAAGTATCAACCGTTGCAGGACTTTTTAAGTCGTAGTGCGCGATCGCCCGTGACGCTGACCTTTGCCGAAATTGAAACTATTCTTGCCAACCCGCTTCCCGCTTCGGCCCGCACCCATCGCGCCTGGTGGAGTAATCGCAGTAAAGGAGCCCTGCAAGCGGCTGCCTGGATTCAAGCTGGCTACACTGTGAAAGCGCTGGACTTAGCTGGGGAACAAGTCACTTTTCATAAACCTCCTGATGTCTACAAAGTGCAGCAGGTAAATGACATTGTGCAGTGGAATGGCGAACTGGTGCGGGCATTGCGGCGGCATATGGGCATGACCCAGGCGGAACTGGCGCAAACCTTGGGCGTACGGCAGCAAACCGTGAGTGAGTGGGAAAAAGGCGTGTATGCCCCCACCCGCGCTTCGGCCAAGTATTTGATGCTGGTCGCAGAGCAGGCGAAATTCACCTATGAAGCATCAGCTCAGCCCGAAAGCTGATTGACAATAAAATCCTTTACCGTGTAAATTGTCAGTAGCATCACTGGAGTGTTGACTGCGGCATTCCGGTCGAGGCGTTTTAACCCATACCCTTTCCAGGTGCCACCATGTCCCCCAATTTTCTCCTGTTTGCTAGTGATGCATCCCCCGGCCCATCCATCAATTCGCGTACAGAAGCATCGCTGGAGCCAACTCCAAGCGATCGTGAATCACTCCGTCTGCTGGTGATTGGCTCCCGCCACGGTGTCACGACTACCATTCAGACGTTACACCGCTTGCGCTTTGCCGAAGTCAGTGATTGGAGTCCCCTCCTCCCAGCTCCCACTCCAGGCGAAGTTATGAGTATTTTGACTCGCACGATTTTGCTGAATTAAGGGGGTGAATGTTGGTGGTCGGTTGTAGGCAATGGGGGGATTCCAATGCAGCCTAGCTCAGTACCCAACTGACGAGCGTCCGCACACCGAAGCCCGTCGCCCCGACGCTGTTGTAGCTATTTTCCTTATCTGCCCAGACGGGGCCAGCCACATCCAGGTGGGCCCAGCGGGTGTCTTTGACAAATTGCTTCAGGAAGAGTGCCGCCGTAATTGCCCCACCGGGACGGGGTCCCGTATTCTTCATATCAGCGACGACCGATTTCAGCCCCTCGAAGTATTTCTCTTCCATGGGCATCTGCCACAGTTTTTCCCCGGCGCGATCGCTGGCCACCATCAATTCACTCGCCAGTTCCTCATCCGGACTCCACAAGCCCGCAATGTCATCGCCCAAGGCCACTACGCAAGCCCCGGTCAGCGTGGCTAAATCGACGATCGCCTCGACCCCTAACTGGTCCGCAAACACGAGAGCATCTGCCAGAGTGAGCCGCCCTTCGGCATCCGTGTTGTTAATCTCAATGGTCTTGCCATTCGATGCGGTGAGAATGTCGCCAGGGTGCATCGCGTGCCCGCTGATCATATTTTCAGTGGCGGCACTAATAAAGTGGACTTCTACATCCGGCTGTAATTGGGCGATTGCCTTCGCGGCTCCCAATGTCGCTCCGGCACCGCCCATATCGGTTTTCATCATCTCGATGCCGCTGCCTGTCGGCTTGATGTTCAGTCCGCCAGAGTCAAACGTCAGGCCTTTACCAATGATGGCTAACTTGCGGCGGGGCGCGGTGGTGGGGCGGTAGGTCAGGTGGATAAATTTGGGCGGCAGGTCAGAAGCTTGCGCCACTCCCAGAAAGGCACCCATACCCAGCTTTTCGCAGTCTTCTCGCTCCAAAATTTCGATGTCTAAGCCGTATTCGTTCGCGATCGCGAGTGCCGTTTCAGCCAGGGTTACTGGCGTAACAATATTGGCAGGTGCGGCTACCAGTTCTCTGGCTAAAATCACCCCGGAGCAAATTTGCCGCGCCCGGACGATCGCTGCTGCCTGTCCCCCACAACCCAGCAACTCCACCGTTTCCGGCTTAATGCCAGTGTCTTCTTCCGACTTGAAGCGCACATCTTGATGCAACGCCAATTCCACCCCTTCCGCGATCGCCTGTGTGGTTGCAGCAACATCTCCCTGCCATACGGGTAAGCTGATCCCCAGCGTTTTGCAGCGTTCTTTTTTGGCCGCTTTGGCGGCAGCAGCAGCAGCGCGGCGTAATCCCTCTAACGTCACCGTGTCAGTTTTGCCCAAGCCGACTAGAATGATTTTGCGGATACTGCTACCGCCTCCCACACGGGTCGCCAGACTGCTACCTTCTTTGGCTTTGAATTCGGCTTCCGCAATCAGTTCCTGCATCGTCCCGAACAGCTTCTCATCTAACGTTGCCAGGTCTCCCGGTAACGCGAGCTGTTCTTCAAACAATCCGACAGCCAGGGCATCACCAGTCCACTCTAGGGCGGGAGTATTGGTTACTCGCAAATCCATCCAAGTTATCCTCAAATTTACTGACTTCCAGTATCGATCAAAACCATCGGATAGTGCCGGAACTTGAGGACAAGATCCAGCGTCCATCAACTGGAAAAAATGTTAGATTCACTCCAATACCTCTTCCTTTAGGTAGATTCATGCCTCAGCTTGCACAAAAACGGTTATGTCAAATTGTGGGTGGTACAACTTGTGCTCTATTTGCTGGAGCCGCGATCGCGAGTGTCGTGTTTCGACAGCAACCCAGCGATACGTTTGTGGGCACGGGGGCGGAACTGCAAGGCACCACGGTTCAGGTCAAAGATATCAATATCTTGAAGGCGCTGGCACCGGAGAAGCGAGCCGAGAAACTGACTGCGATCGCCCAAAGTCCCGAAACCCTGGAGCGGAGTCGGGCGCGGTATTTGCTGGCGACTGAGTATTTGCAACAAGGGCAGGCTCAACCGGCACTGAAACAATTAGACCAATTGGAAACGAGTTATTCAGTGTTGGCTGCGCCAATTCTGCTGAAGCGGGCGCAGGCTTACGAGCAAGCGGGAGATGCGGCTAAGGCGCAGGCGACACGGCAGGAAATCGTTCAGAAATATGCTCAGAGTCCGGTAACGGCAGCGGCGCTGTATGAGTTAGGCAAACAAGATCCGAAATATTGGGATCAGGCGATCGCGCAATTTCCGGCGCATCCACAAACGGTCAAAATTGCCCAACAGCGGTTGAAACAAAATCCGAATCAGCCGGAATTGCTTAAGTTGATGGCGCGCCATGGGCTGTATGTGGATGGCTACATCGGCTTGTTAGACCGCCTCACGGAGAAGTTCGCGGAGCAGTTGTCGCCGGAAGATTGGGAAGCGATCGGGTTTGGGTATTGGGAAAAGACGGAGTACGGCAAAGCGGGGCTGGCTTATGCCCGTGCGCCCTTCACCGCGCGGAATGCCTACCGGACAGCACGGGGCTTGCAACTGGGGGAAAAACCTGGGGCGACGCAGGCTTACATCCGGATGGTGAGCGCGTTCCCGAATGATGCGGAAGAAACCAGTCTGGCGTTGATTCGGTTATCGCGATTGGTGGCGGCACCCCAGGCGATCGCCTATCTGGATCAGGTGGTTGCCCGCTTCCCGAATCGCGCTGGGGAAGCCTTGCTGGAGAAATCGAAAGTCCTGACGCAACAGAACAACGCGCCGGCGGCAACGCAAGTCCGCCAAACGTTGCTTTCCGACTACGGCACCTCGGAAGCGGCGGCGAAGTTGCGTTGGGAGTTGGCTCAAGAACGAGCCGAAGCGGGGGATGTGCAAGCCGCCTGGAAGTGGGCCTCGCCGATTACGAAACACAACCCGGATAGTGAATATGCTCCCGAAGCGGCGTTTTGGGTCGGGAAATGGGCGAGTCAACTGGGGAAAGCGAAGGAAGCCGAAAATGCCTTTGAGTATGTGTTGAAGCATTATCCTGAGTCTTACTACGCGTGGCGATCGGCGGATATGTTGGGCTGGAATGTAGGCAATTTCACATCGGTGCGGGAACTTGATCCCAAAGTGGCACGGCCTGCTGCTCGTCCCCCCATTCCCACCGGATCTGACACCTTGAAGGAGTTGTATCAGATTGGGCAAGATCGGGATGCCTGGGCCCTGTGGCAGGTGGAGTTTAACAATAAGATGCAGCCAACTGTTGCCGAACAATTCACGGATGGCGTGATGCGGCTGGGCATTGGCGATAATTTGGATGGCATTTTCATGGTTTCGTTCCTGAGCGAACGGGAAAACCCGAAAGAACGGGAAGCGTATAAATCGCTGAAACAGGACAAGAGTTACTGGTATGCCCTGTATCCCTTCCCGTTCCTGGAAGAGATTGAGTCCTGGTCACAGGAACGCCAGCTCAATCCCTTACTGGTGACGGCCTTGATCCGGCAAGAATCCCGCTTTATGCCGGGGATTGTCTCTTCCGCCGGGGCGAAAGGCTTGATGCAGGTGATGCCGGATACGGGCACGTGGATCGCCGAGAAAATCAAGCTGAAAGAATTTGATCTCGCTGATCCTGAAGACAATATCAAGTTGGGCACCTGGTATCTGGATTACACGCACGCTGAATATGCCGGCAACTCGATGTTGGCGATCGCGAGCTACAACGCGGGGCCCAGTGCGGTGGGTGGATGGGTGACGAAAAAAGGCATTGGCGATCCTGATCGCTTTGTCGAAACCATTCCGTACGACGAAACTCGCGGCTATGTAAAATCAGTCTTTGGCAACTACTGGAACTACTTGCGATTGTATAACCCGGAGATTTCTCAAAAAGTCGCGCAAATCTCGACCGCCCATCCCCAAATTGATTAGGTTCGAGGGTTTCCGGTTTGGGCACCATGAAGCAGCGGTGAGTCAACGAACATTCGCGTTACCCCCCCCCTTATGTCTCCCAATCATCGGCACGGAGCCGGCGAGGTTCCCAGTTGTCATCGAGTTCGGCTTGCAGTTCCACCAAGTCGCGATCGCCCTCTACCTGCCCCAACGGTAGTTCCAGTAATGCCTCTGGTTCCAGGTCGTCGTCTTCCTCGTCAGCCGGGAGTTCATCCAGATGGAAGGGTTTGACGACGCGAGTGATCGCTTCCTGCACAAAGGATTTGACAAACTCATCTTTTTTATTCAGTTGAAATTGGCGCTGCACAACTTCCGTAATCCCGCCATCGCCCCAATCCTGGTCATGCCGAAAGTATTCAATAAAACTTTTCCCGGCAATGCGCGTCAGGTAAGCCGCTGTCACCGCTTGAATCGCCCGCCCCACGACAATCCCGCCAATACTCAGTTGCAGCGCCGTGGTGACGAGGGTAATTGCGCCTTTAACGATGCCTAAACCCGCGATCGTTTTCCCCAGAGACAGCGCCAGTTCCCGCCCCCGCTCCATATTAATTTCGCAGCCGTAGACTTTGCCAATCTCGACCACCATTTGCGCATTCACCGCCGCCGTCGCCAGCATATCCACCACGGGCACCGGAGTCGCCGCGATCACGCCTGCCCCAATCCACTGAAAGCGATCGACGATTTTGTCGGCCTGCCGCCGCCGTTGCCCATCAATCAACTCCCGCGCTTTGTCGGCTAATCGTTGCGATTGCAGCAGGATATTATCGGCCAGCAAGTCTTCCCCTTCGGCCCGCAACACAGCCACCATCCGCCGAATCAGCGGCATGATGTCGGGGTCGGGAGTGAGCATCGTGCCGTCTTCTAATCGCACTGCTTGGGGATTGGCAGAAACGGCAATCACATCCGCCGCCGGTACGACACCCCGCACCCGTTCCCGCAATCGCGCCAAAATCAGTTCCCGATCGCCCTCTGTAAATAGGTCGGATTTATTCAGGATAACGAGCGATCGCTTACCAATTGCCGCCAACGCCATCAGCGGCTCATACTCCGATTTGCGCAAGTCATTGTCCAGCACAAACAGCAGTAAATCAGCTTCCGTCGCCAGTCGTCGCGCCAATTGTTCCCGTTCTGTCCCCGCTACCCCCGCTTCCAGAATGCCCGGTGTATCCGTCACCAAAATTTCGCGATT
>JAIXVO010000257.1 GCA_027482985.1 Cyanobacteriota bacterium | reverse complement strand
TGTGGGGGGCAAAAACGCCTCGTTGGGCGAAATGATTCAGCAGTTGACCCCCCAGGGGATTCGGGTGCCGTCGGGGTTTGCCACCACCTCCCATGCCTACCGCTACTTTATTGAAAAAACGGGTCTAGATGCCCAGCTGCGGGAGGTACTGGGCGGCTTTGACATCAACGATGTCACCGAGCTGCGGCGGCGGGGGCGAAAGGCGCGATCGCTGATTCTCAATGCCACCTTCCCCGATGATCTTAAGGCTGCCATTCTCAGCGCCTACCACCACATGTGCGAAGAGGCGGGCCAAAATCTCTGCTTTGGCGACGAGTCTTGCCTTAGCGACCACGCCTACACCGAGGTCGATGTGGCCGTGCGCTCTAGCGCCACCGCCGAAGACCTGCCCGACGCCAGCTTTGCGGGCCAGCAGGAAACCTACCTCAACGTCTACGGCGACCAGGCGGTGTTGATTGCCTGCAAAAAGTGCTACGCCTCGCTGTTTACCGATCGCGCCATCTCCTACCGCACCACCAAGCACTTCGACCACTTTGATGTGGCGCTGTCGGTGTGCATTCAGCGCATGGTGCGCTCCGATCTGGCCACCTCCGGGGTGATGTTCTCCATCGATACCGAAACGGGCTTTCAAAACGCGGTGCTGATCACCGCCGCCTACGGTCTGGGCGAAAACGTGGTGCAGGGCACCGTCAACCCCGACGAGTACGTGGTGTTTAAGCCCACCCTGAAGTCGGGCCATAAGCCGATTCTCAACAAGCGTTTGGGTACCAAGGCCCTGCGCATGGTCTACGACACCACAGGGACAGAGCTGACCAAAAATGAGCCGGTGCCCCTGGCCGATCAGGGCCGCTACGCCATCGACGAAGCCGACATTCTGCAACTGGCCCACTGGGCCTGCACCATCGAAGCGCACTACACCCAGCTGCGCGGCACCCCCAGCCCGATGGATATCGAGTGGGCTAAGGACGGTCTCACCGGGGAGCTGTTCATTGTCCAGGCTCGGCCTGAGACCGTGCAGTCGCAGAAGTCGCAAAACGAGCTGCGCAACTACATTCTGGATGTGCCTGCGGGGATCGAACCTGTGGCCACAGGCCGAGCCGTGGGCGATCTGATTGGCCAGGGCAGCGCCTGCGTAATTCTTGAGGTGAACCAGATCGCCCAGTTTCGCCCTGGTGAGGTGCTGATCACCAGCCGCACCGACCCCGACTGGGAGCCGATTATGAAACAGGCCAGTGCGATCGTCACCGACCAGGGGGGGCGCACCTGCCACGCCGCCATCATCGCGCGGGAGCTGGGCATTCCCGCGATCGTCGGCTGTGACAACGCCACCCAGCGGCTCACCACCGGGGAGCCGGTCACCGTCTCCTGCGCCGGGGGCGAAGAGGGGGTGATCTACCGGGGCGAGTTGCCCTTCAGGATCGAAACGACCCAGCTCGACAGCCTGCCCGAAACACGTACCCAGATCATGATGAACGTGGGCAACCCCGAGTTGGCTTTTACCCTGGCTGCCCTGCCTAGCGATGGAGTGGGGCTGGCCCGGCTAGAGTTCATCATCGCCAACCACATCCAGGTACACCCCCTGGCCCTGCTCAATTTTGATAGCCTGCCCGACGGTGGCGAAAAACGCCAGATTGCCCGGCTCACCGCCCTCTACGACCACAAGCCCGACTACTTTGTCGACAAACTGGCCCAGGGGGTGGGCACTGTCGCCGCCGCCTTCTACCCCAAACCCGTGGTGGTGCGCCTGTCAGACTTCAAGAGCAACGAGTACGCCCACCTGCTGGGGGGCAGCACCTTTGAACCCAACGAAGAAAACCCCATGATTGGCTGGCGCGGTGCCTCCCGCTACTACGACGATCGCTACCGCGATGGCTTTGCCCTCGAATGCCGCGCCCTCAAGCGCGTGCGCGATGACATGGGCCTAACCAACGTCATTCTCATGGTGCCCTTCTGTCGCACTCCCGACGAGGGCCGCCGGGTGCTGGAGGAAATGGCCAACCATGGCCTGGTGCGCGGCGAGAACGGGCTGCAAGTCTACGTCATGTGCGAGCTGCCCAACAACGTCATATTGGCTGACGAATTCAGCCAGGTGTTCGATGGTTTTTCCATTGGGTCTAACGACCTCACCCAGCTTACCCTGGGCCTAGACCGCGACTCGGCCCTGGTGGCCCACCTGTTTGACGAGCGCAGCGAGGGGGTGAAGCGCATGGTGAAGATGGCGATTCAAACCGCGAAGGCGTACCACCGCAAGATTGGTATCTGCGGCCAGGGGCCGAGCGATTACCCGGAGTTTGCCCGCTTTTTGGTGGAGCAGGGCATTGACTCGATCAGCCTCAACCCCGACACGGTGATCAAAACCCGCCTGGAGATCGCCGATATGGAGCGGCAGATGGGCTAGAGTCCCTGATCATCCCTACTCCCTCGCACCCAGGCTCTGCCTGGGCGCAGGCCCTGAGGCTCTGCCTCGGCCTACTTCTGGAGGCGGAGCCTCCCTCGAGATTCCCAGGCGGAGCCTGGGGATCAGGGGAGCTTGGGGCTTTCCCAAAATCTTTTGGCCGATAGGACGTCGCTATACCTACAGGAGTTGTAATTAAACGTAGGATGGGTAAAGGGCAACGCCCGTGCCCATCGTGCGGAGGACAATGACTATGGTCACCACTCAATCGCAGCCGCTCACCTTGGAGCAATTTTTAGAACAGTGCCCTGAGGATGGGCGCTATGAGTTGGTCAATGGAGAAATGGTGAGGATTCTAGCGACCCGACAGCACGAAGATGTGGCAGATTTCATTGCTAAGCGGTTCGATCAAGAGGTTGATCGGGCGGAGTTGAGCTACAAGGTTTCTGGTCGTATTGTGCTGGCAACTGAGACTGAGGCGGGGGTTGAGCAGGGGCGTTTTCCAGATGTTAGTGTGGTGGATTTGGAGCAGTGGCGTGCTAATCGCAGGGCGTACAGCGCGTTGAGAGAACCGATTCAGCTGGTGGTTGAGGTGGTTTCTACCAATTGGGAAGATGACTACATCGACAAGCTGGATGAGTACTGCCGATTGGGGATTTTAGAGTACTGGATTGTCGATTATTTGGCGTTGGGAAGCCGCAATTATTTGGGGAATCCTAAACAGCCGTCGGTGCTGGTTTATGGGCTGAATGATCACCGACAGTATGAGATGCAGCGGTTTCAGGGAAATGAGCGGGTTCTTTCTGCTACGTTTCCTGAGCTTGTGCTGACAATGGATGAGATTTTGCGGGCCTAGTGAGCCTCTCGAAAATATGCAGGGATTCCTCGCGCCCAGGCGAAGCCTGGGTGCATGCCCTGAGGCTCTGCCTCGTTCTGGAGGCGGAGCCTCGCTCGAGATTCCCAGCCGGAGCCTGGGAACCAGGGGATCACGCTGATGTATTTGCTGTCGCGCCCGGAAGTTTACTGAGGTTGCTCGTATCGATAGCTGAGTTCAAGGGCATTGCAAAAGCTGTTGAGGCTATTGAGCAAAGCGTTGTAGTAGGGGTAGGCATCGTCTCGCTCAGTCTGAAGACGTGCATACAGGGCTAGCTCTGGCTCTGGGACTAGGTGATCTTTGGGAATATTTAAGCCCGCTGCGGTTAAGCGAATTGATGCGATCGCAACTAGCAATGCCCCGACGGTATCGGTCTTGCCGTTGTGCAAATCCTTCAGCCCAGGCAAAATTAGCTCTGCCCCTGGTAACTCAGTTAAGTTCATAATGGCCCCTCTACTTACATTTGCTCAGCCTACTCAATGAAATGTTCGACTCTGCTTTTGAGAGCATCAGGATTAAGAGTTAGTTAGTAGGTTGGGTTGAGCTGGCGAAACCCAACACCTACCGTTAATTTAGCACCCCACCTGCCTATCCTAGGTTTATTCCAAATGGGCAATCCCTATGCAATATCGTCGTGCCAAAACGGCTGGGGCTACTTATTTCTTCACTGTCGTTACTTTCAATCGCCAGCCCCTATTCAAAACCGACACAACCATTCAGCTTCTTCGACAAGCCTTTTACACTGTCAAACAGCGCCACCCCTTTGATATTGATGCCATCGTCCTTTTACCTGATCATCTCCATTGTATTTGGACATTGCCCGAAGACGATGCCGATTTCTCTATGCGCTGGCGGCTGATCAAAACTTACTTCAGTCGGCATTGCCCAGAGAATCACAAATGTTACCGCTCGTTAGCTCGTCTGAAGAAACAGGAACAGGCTATCTGGCAACGGCGATTTTGGGAACACCAGATTCGTGATGAAAGAGACTTTGAACGGCATGTTGATTATATTCATTACAATCCGGTAAGTCACCAGTTAGTAGATGCCCCTTGTAACTGGCCTTATTCGAGCTTCCATCGCTATGTTGAGCAGGGAGTTTACCCAAATAATTGGGGAGCTGATAGAGAAATCTCTTTTCAAGACACAGTGGGTTGGGAATAAAATCTTTCTGGGGTTGTTGGGTTTCGCTAGCTCAACCCAACCTACAGGAGATCTTCGATCGCACTGAGATTGTTGGGTTTCCTGCGTCAACCCAACCTACAAGAGATCTTCGATCG
>JAIXVO010000240.1 GCA_027482985.1 Cyanobacteriota bacterium | reverse complement strand
TGCCTCCTTTTTCCTCCCTCTCTCTTCTTTTCTCTCCCGCTTCCCTCCGTTCCATTCTGCAAAAAAATTGCATCAAACCGCTTGGCATCGGGTAGGCTAGTGTGCGTAATGTCCACAGGCGAACGCTTACACCCGTTTCGAGGCGAGAATGACCTACGCACCCAGTTCTTACCAGCCTTCTCTGTTAACCCTGGCACGACAGGGGAATTTTCGAGCCATTGCTTACTGGCTGAACAGTATCCTGGCGACTCAGGGAATTCATGTGCAGACGGAGACGGGGCGATCGGGCTGCCTCAAGATGATGGTCAACTTTCCCCGCTCAACCCATCCGCAAGCTTGTGTAGGAGCGCAACAGCGATTGGTGCGCCACATTTGTTATCGCTTGTGGACGCTCAATTCTAAGTCGATTCGCGAAGTGCGGATTATGGCACGAGTGAATGGACAGCGAGACATTCTCTGGCGGCAAACGGTGCGGATTAGTGCCCCTGCGAAAACTGGCCAAAGGGCGCGACCAGGCGTGATGGCACCCCCAGTCCGCCGTAAAGGACGGGCGATGAAGGCCGATCGCTTCCAGATTTTGCGGTCATTTTTGCTGAATCGATTGGCGATCGCGAGTTTCCTCTTCTGTTACTGGATCATTTACCTGGAAATGACGGGTCATCAGGCGGCAGAACCGCCCGTGGTCATGGCTCCGCAGGAACAAGTGCAACCGGTGCAGAACACGGAAGCGGTGGAGAAAACGGCGATCGCCCATCAACGGCAGCAACCTCAAAATCTGGTCTTCAAGGTGCCGCCCCAGTTTCAGGGACAGGTGGTGCATGAGGCGACACCCCCCGCGAATGCCGAAAAAGTGGTCGCTCTGACCTTTGATGATGGGCCCTGGAAGCAGACGACTGAGCAAATTTTGGACATCCTGAAACAGAACAATATTAAAAGTACGTTCTACTTCGTGGGGCAGGCGATTCAGGAAAATCCGACGATCGCCCGGAAAGTGTTTGAAGAGGGGCACGCGATCGGCAATCACACTTGGCGGCACCCAATGGAAAACATTGATGCGGCGACCGCTGCCCAAGAGTTAGGCAATACGGCGCGGCTGATTTATGAAGCGACGGGGGGTGTCAGAACCTATCTCATGCGTCCGCCTGGTGGCAATTTGGAAGGGGAGTTGGCGAATTACGCGAAACAACAGGGCTACATGGTGAATATGTGGTCAGCGGATTCCAGTGATTATTTGGTGTCTGCCCCGCTGATTGTGGATAACGTCTTGAGTCAGGTGAAGCCGGGGGGCATTGTGTTGATGCATGATGGCGGGGGCGATCGCGCGGCAACAGTGGAAGCGCTGCCCCAAATCATCTCGACGTTGCAACGACAGGGTTACAAATTTGTCACCGTCCCCGAATTAATGGAACTCCAGGCCAAATGGGCGGCGATGCAAACGGCTCCCCGCAGTCCCAGTCTGGAATCTAGCCCCGCTGCTCCAGACAGTTTGACCCCGCCCAACTCGCCACCCACTCCAGATGGGGGCATCCCGACTCCGGATGCGATCGTCCCCACGCCCAATGCCCCCTTGCCCACAACTCCCACCGTGGAGCGCCAGCCCGATCCGACTGCTCCCACAGTTGCGCCCGTGACTCCGACCATGGACGCGCAACCCTTCACCAGTCCGGCTGAAAGCCAGCCTCTCAGTCCCAATCCTGCTGGGTCGCCAGCGGCCCCGATCGCGCCCAACGCCCAAGCGGTGACGACGACCCCTGCGGGTCAGCCCACAGCGGATGCCGTAGCCCAACCTCCGTCGCCACTGATGCAAGATGTCGCGGCAATGCCCGTGGCGGCTGAACCGCAACCGGCAGCAGGGCATGTCCCCTGATCCCCAGGTTCCCCATTCCCGCATCAGTATTGCCAGCTGGGAGGGCATACTGGCGGATCTGGTCATTCTGTCGAAAGCAACCGGACAACCCGCCAACATTGTGGCGATCGCTGAACCCCTGCTGTTGAGTGTCACGGTCACCTTCACGGGCTCTGGGGCGATCGCGCTGATGCCCCTCGCACCTGCCATTCAAGTAGACTTTTGCGCCCGTGCTCTACCCAGACGAGACACCCTGGAGTTAGGCACCGTCACCCTCCCCACCCAGCCACAACAATTCACCTATACCCCCGCGATCGCGCTACCCAATGGTCTTGCCGCAGCGGGTGCCATGCCCGATCACGCTTATTGGTTGTCAGCCCTGGTGCGAGTGGGGGCAGTGGGCTATCCCGCTTTCATGACTGGCTGGATTGAAGGCAGCTTGTTTCAGACCTATGATGGCTGAAAGACAGGGTAAAAGGACGCATGGCAACGCTTAAACAGAAACATTTCACCTGGCTCTCGCTGGCGCTGTTGCTGATTACCTATACCTGGTTTGGCTGGTATTTGGCAGGATTACAAGCACAACCGCTGTGGATGAAGTCGGCTTGCTACCGAATGTTTGGCTCGCCTTTGCAAGCCGAGGAAGCCGAGGAAGCCGTACCCACACGACCGACACCCACCGAAGCAGCGCCTTCCCCTGAGTCCCCGGCACCCGCGATCGCCCCTTCAGAAGCCGTCCAGTCCGCGCCGGAAGTGCCGACGACAGACTTTAGTCGCTCCATGTGCAGTTCGATTCTGAAACATAACCTGCCAGCGGGAGTGTTGGCGGTCGCCTGGATTGTCGTCAGTTCGCTGGCTTTTATTTCGCCGCTCACCAGCTTTAGCGCCTTCATTAGTCGCTGTTTTCAGTCAGACACCGTGGCCATGATGACAATTTTCATGGTGGCAGGACTAGCAGCCGTGATCCTTTACTGGCTCCACATTTTTCTTCAAATTCTGACGATTCTCGCGGTCGATATTCTCGCCAGAATCGATATTCAGTACGCGGGTCTGACTGGCATTCAAGCCTTTTGGATTCTCACCTTAGTTTCCCTGGTAGGCTTGGTTTTAGGCTGGACTGCCCAAGCGTTGATTTAAAGCAAAAAGCAGCCCGTGAAGGCTGCCAGTCAGTGCATGAGGATATTCTTAAGGTACAGTTTTCCGTGAATGCCCCCATGCTGGTTACGCTTTTTGCAACACCTGTCCCTCTCCGCTTACGGGACGATCGCACAAGCGGCACAACACTTCCCACTCAACCTCATCCCGTCTCGCATACTAAACACAACAAGCGTTTAACTGTACCTCACTACCCCACAGTAGCTCGACTGCGGGGTAGTTTTATTTTAAAGGCAGAAGGCAGAGGGCGGAGGGCAGAAGGGGAAGGCAGGACTCGCGTTGAAGTTGATTGACTCAACCGCCAACCCCCCACAACGGCTGTTCCCTCTGCCTGCTGCCTGCTGCCCTCTGCCCTCTTGCGGCCCCTAGAAGGGACGAAAGATGAAGGGGTATTGGAAGGGTTGGTCGGGGTCTTGCAGGCAATGGGACAGTGCCCAGATGGTTAAGCCCCAGTGAGCCAGCCACCAGAGGCCACCCGCCAGCCCAAAAGTGATGAAGGACAGGGGCACCAGGATGATGCCGTATAGCCAGACGTTGAGGTGGAAGTTGATCGCTTCTTTGGCGTTGGCTTTGACGACTGGATCCGCAGAGATGAAGAGCAGGGCGATCGGCACGCCAATGGAAATAAATAACCCGCTGAAAAAGATGGAAGCGTGCGCCAGTGCCGAGAGGAACTTGCGTTTATCTGTTTCGTAGGTTTGTGGAGTTTGCATGGTCAACCTCAAGCCTGTCTGGTGTCACTACATTGTTACTCTATCGCCAATCTACGGAATCCAATGGGGGGACAACATCCCTCTTGATGCAGGGATATCCGAAGTTAGTATCCCCCCAGTCTGCCCCGATGTTTAGCGACGCGCTCGGCTTGTTGGAAGAGGAGCCAGCCGATCGCGAAATACAGTCCGCCATTCAAGAACGCGATCGCCAGTAGCCCCCAATCTAAGCCCTGATTGCGAGCCATCAAGTCGCGTAGGATGCCAGCACCGGGAGTCATGGGCAGCAGCCAGCCGACCAACCGGGCAGGCATCCCCCAAGTTTCGACGGGCACCAGGATAGTAACGAACAGGACGAAGGGCAACAGGCTGAGGATTTGGCGGACTTCTTTAATCAGCAGGGACAGAGAACCGATGGTCAGGGCCAGTCCAAAAGCACCGATGATGACGCTGATTAGGGGCAGGATCAGAGCCGGAGAGAAGGTCAGCATGCGGCCTGTGAGCACCATCAACAGCACCAGGATTGCGACCATTTGGGTCAGGGTGACGGTTAGCCGAGCCAGTTCGCGCAGCAGGAAAATTTGAGCGACGGGAAAAGGGGACAGAAAAATTTGTTCCAGCGTCCCGGTGGAGGCTTCTTGCTGGAGTCCGCCGGCGATGTCGCCAATGATGAAGCTGACCATCGTCCAGAGCACGTAGCCCACGACGATGGAATCCAGTCGGGTGCCAAATTGCGTCGTGGGACCCGCCAGGTATTGCGTCGTCAGGAACAGCCCATAAAAAATGATTGCCAGCCCCACAATGCCCGCGATCGAGTCGATCGCAAAGCGGCGTTGTTGAATCCATTGCCGTTTCAGTTCGGCCCAAAAAATTTCGATCATGCTTGCGCTCCCCGCACCAGTTTGAGAAAAACATCCGTTAAGTTGGCTTGATCTTTTTGAATTTGCACAATCGGCATCGGGTTCAAAATCGCTAACACCTGATAGAGCACCTGGACATCCGTCACGTGTAGCGATCGCTCGGTTTGCAAATCGACTCCCAGCAGGTGCAACTTCCGCACCCGCTCCGCCGGAATAGAGTGCTCGGTTTCAACTAGGTAAGCACTTCCAGAGAATTGGCGAATCAGGTCGGCGGTCGTCGCTTCCGTCACAATTTCGCCATTGTTGATAATCGCCACCCGATCCGACAGTTCTTCCGCGATCGCGAGTTGGTGCGTCGTCAACAAAATGGCACAACCCTGATGCACAATCTCCCGAATTAACCGCTTCACATCTTCAGTCGCTTCCACATCCAACCCCAGGGTTGGTTCATCCAACAGCAGCAGCGCTGGGGAGTGCATCAAGGCAACCGCGATCGCTAACTTTTGCTGCATCCCTCGCGATAAAGACTGCACCAGGGTTTGCCGCTTATGGCTCAGTTGAAATTGTTCCAACAGTTCGGCTCCCCGTTTCCGCGCGGCTTGCCCGCTCATACCCCGTAAGATGCCGAAGTATTCCAGATTTTCTGCTGGGGTGTAACGCCAGTAGACATTACGATTACCTTCCAGTACTGCGCCTACCAGTTTGAGCGCCGCCGGTTGCCGATGGGGATCGCGATCGCAAATGCGCACCCACCCCTGATCGGGACGAATCAATCCGGCAATCATTTTGATGCTGGTGGTTTTGCCGGCCCCATTGGGTCCTAAGAACGCCAGAATTTCCCCTTTGGCCAGGGAGAGCGACACCTCCCGCACTGCCACCATTTCCTTACCCTGACTGCGATACGCCTTCCGTAACTGATGGGCGGTGAGGATGTTGGGATCGGATGCCACCCGATCAGACTGGATAGAACGTGCCATGACCCATCACCTTGAGAGAGAATATTGTTAACACTTGTTTACTATTCTCATGCTAAACGTCAGTCTGGATGAGCAGGCGTATGCCGCCCAAGTTGAACGGGCGATCGCGACTCTGCAACACGATCTGCCCACCCTGTTCGACACCGATATTCAGTACGACATCTACAGCCCGGATATTTTCTTCCAAGATCCGGTCAATACCTTCAAGGGCAAATTCAACTACCGCATCATTTACTGGACACTCCGCTTCCACGGGCGCTTATTTTTTACCGAACTGCATTTTGACCTGCACGATCTGCGCCAGGACAGCCCCACCACCCTCCGCGCCGATTGGACCGTCCGGGGCACCCTCCGCCTACCCTGGAAACCGCCGCTTTACTTCAATGGCTACTCCATCTACACCCTCAACGCCGACGCTCTCATCTCCCGCCACATCGACACATGGGATCGCCCCCCCGGCGAAATCTTGCGGCAATTCTGGAGCAAACCAAGTCCCACCGTCACAAAATCCACCCATCAGGACTAAATCCCCGTAGCAAACCCGATCATCGATCGCTATTTATCCCGACGATTAATACAGCCCATATTGTTGGTATGGCGGCACACCTTCTGCCACAAAGTCTCACGAGTACCCGGCGGACCGACAGAGAACATCACGCGATCGCCCCCTACCATCTTGATGATTTTCACGCCGCACACAGCACAGGTTCGGATATTTTGTTCGGACATAAGCCAAGGCCAGGTGAAGTTAGAGGAAATTAAGGGCGATCTCGATTGCGGGTTCTGCGCCGCGATCGACAGTCACCCAAATTTCTTTGCATTAATATAGCTTTGGTCAGAGCGCTTCGCACCAGTTGCATGGGGAATCCGCTGATGCTGGGTGAAGCGTTTCGACGCACTGACACCTCGCATCGCTCCGGCGATCGCTAGACCTGGCTGGCACCTCACAGGTAATTACCATGACTTCTAGTTCTCCTGCTCCCCGCTCCTACGACATCATTGGCTTTGGCGATGAAGTGCCCGGTGTCCTGGCGCTGGTCAGTGCCGCCCGCGAATTTCACCGGCGCACCCAACGCAAACCCCGGATTTTGCTGATGTTCAAAGGCAACTCCCGGCAGGGGATTGGTGGACATTTGGTGCGGGGGGGACTGGCTTACCTCGATCGCAGTAATGTGCCAGCGGATGTGCGGCAGGCGAATGGACTGACGACCTTTGGCGATCCGTGCTTTTTGTATAAAGAATTTTTGCAGCGATCGCAGGTGCAACTCATTGCCCTCGATCCCATCAAAGCGGATGCGGCACTTCGCACTATGTTGAGCGATGCCAACGTGGATGTCGTGAGTCAGATTGAAATTGATGCCGTGTTAAAAGAAGGCGCTCGGATTCAGGGGATTCGCACCAACCGAGGCGAAACCTTCCTGGCGCGGCAATTCATCGACTCCACCGTGAATGGCGAACTGGCGCAATTCGCGGGCGTGAGTAAACTCAAAGGGTTTGAAACCTTTGGCCTGCCAGAATCCGAATTACCCGTGACGCTGGTCTTTGAAACGACAGGCATCACGCCCCAACGCCTGCGGGAAATTGAACAACATTTGCTCAAACGGTATTGCGATCCAAATGACAGCGCCGCCCAAAACTTTCTGCTGATGGCGGCTGGCAAACAGGAGCGGATTGCCGCCCAATTGCGCCAGGAAATGCAGGAAAGCCTGAGTCAATCACGCTTCATGCACATTGGGCAGGATTTTATTGATGTCCGCTGTCGGGCGTTGTCGATCGCCTATCACGCCTTCCGGGGTCGCGCCCTGTCCCTCAAAGGCACCGGGTTTGTGCTGGATCAGGCCAATATCGCCACGCT
>JAIXVO010000488.1 GCA_027482985.1 Cyanobacteriota bacterium | reverse complement strand
TAGGGATTTGGGGGGTGGGGTTTAGGGGTTAGGGGTTGGGGGTTAGGGGTTGAGGTCACGAAACCTAACATCCTCTACTCGTTGGATGTCACTGGCGCTCAACCTAATGGACAACAGTCGGAACTATCTAATTTTTGGTCTTCAGCACCTGTTCCCAAAAACGTTTTCGGTCAAACTTTATCATTTTCAGTCGGTGACATTCATTTTTTTCGATCGGCTAACGGCTCAATCGAGGGCGGTGTCCGTAGTGGCGATAGCGCAGGTAGTCTTGCAAGATGCGATCGTGGTCGAAACACAGGTTGGTGGGGAGTTGCCAGGGGGCAAAGACGGCGAGGTGTTTGGCATCGTCGCCCGCTTGCGGCTCACCTGTGGCGGTGGCAATGAAGACGACGCTCAGGGTGTGTTGGCGGGGGTCGCGATCGGGGGCGGAGTAGACATGGAATTGCTCCACAAGTTCGACCTGTAACCCGGTTTCCTCGGCGGCTTCCCGTTGGGCGGCGGTTTCGACGGCTTCACCATAATCGACAAAGCCACCAGGGAGCGCCCATCCCAGCGGCGGGTTGAGACGTTCAATCAGGACAATGGGACGATCAGGGCGATCGCGCAATTCAATGATGATGTCAACGGTAGGGGTGGGATTGCGGTAGGGCATGGCGGTGAGGGGAAGTGGAAGTCAAACGGAGCAAAACACCGTCGCGGGGAACCTCTCATGATAGAGTCGAGGCATTCCGCGATCGCGAGAAAGTCTATCCTGAGACCCTGGTTTCCGCTTGAGCGTGTGATCCAGGATAGGTGAGCTTGCGCCTTTGATGAGCGGATTTTTCCGTGTTTAGTGTGTGTCATTGCTCGCCGTCGTTCCGCCCCTTCCCGAGGATTCATCATGCCCACCACGCGTGCCAGTGGAATTTTACTGCATCCAACGTCGCTGCCCGGTCGCTTTGGCATTGGGGATTTAGGCCAGGAAGCGTACTGGTTCATTGATTTTTTGGCGGGCAGTGGGCAGCAGTACTGGCAGGTTTTACCCTTGGGGCCAACGGGCTTTGGCGATTCGCCCTATATGTGTTATTCCGCGTTGGCTGGCAACCCGCTGCTAATTAGCCTGGAAGTGTTGCGGCAGGAAGGGTTTTTGGCGGATGAGCAGTTGTGGCATGTGCCGGAATTTCGCAGCGATCGCGTCGAGTACGACAAAGTTAAAACCTACAAGCGACCGTTATTAGAATCTGCGTGTGCCAACTTCCAGGCAAGCGCCTCGGCGGAGCAAAAGACGCGATTTGCCGAATTTTGTACCCGCAAAGCCGAGTGGCTGGATGACTACGCGCTGTATATGGCGCTGAAGGAAGCGAACGAGGGCAAAAGTTGGTTTGACTGGGCACCGGACTTAGTGACGCGATCGCCCACTGCGTTCGAACAGACGCGGCAAGAACTGCACGGGGCGATCGAGTTTCACAAGTTCCTCCAATTTGCCTTTTTCTCCCAATGGTCGAATTTAAAGTACTACGCCAACGACCGCGGGATTGAGATTATTGGTGATATTCCGATCTACGTGGCGCATGACAGTGCAGATGTGTGGGCAAACCCAGATAATTTTTGCCTAGACAAAGAGACGTATCAACCTGCGCTCATGGCCGGAGTGCCGCCCGACTACTTCAGTGCCACCGGACAACTCTGGGGCAATCCGGTGTATGACTGGGAGCATTTACAAAAAACTGACTTCAAATGGTGGATTCAGCGTTTTGATGCCATGCTCGATTATGTCGATATTATTCGGATCGACCATTTCCGGGGGTTTGAGTCCTTTTGGGCAGTGGAACTTGATCCCGATCTGGAGCTAGAACAACGCACGGCTGAAAAAGGCGAATGGGTTGAGGCACCCGGTCAAGCATTTTTTGAACGGTTACGGGCGAAACTGGGTCGGTTGCCGATTCTAGCGGAAGATTTGGGCGTGATTACGCCAGAAGTCGAAGCGCTGCGGGACTATTTCGAGTTCCCAGGCATGAAGATTTTGCAGTTTGCTTTTGGCTCTGATCCCGCCAATCCGTTCCTGCCCTTCAACTACGATCGCAACTACGTGGTGTATACCGGCACCCACGACAACGACACCACAGTCGGCTGGTTCGAGAGTCGGGAAGACTGGGAACGGGATGCCATCGTCCGCTACCTGGGTCACGTCAGCCCCGATGGGATTCACTGGGACTTGATCCGACTCGCCTACAGTTCGATCGCCAATCTCGCCATCCTGCCGGTGCAAGACATTCTCGGCTTAGGCACAGACGCGCGGATGAACTTCCCCGGCAAGGCGGAGGGCAACTGGGCGTGGCGCTACTGGAGTGGGGCGCTGAATCACGAACTGGGCGATCGCCTGCGATCGCTGGTGCAAACCTTTGGTCGCGCACCATTGCCGAAGGATTCAGAAGAGTAGTTGTCAATCGGGGAAAGTTCGCCATTCTGAGAGCGGTTTTCCAGCCACCCAAACCCCCGAAATGCGATCGCCCCCTAGTGAAATTAAGTCCTGTTCCCGCTCAAAGGATTAATTTCATGAATAGTAAAGGCGTTTCTTACCTGCTCTGGCTCTCGATTTTCTTAGGGCTGGGCGGGATGCATCGGTTTTACAACGGCAAATTGTTCTCCGGTTGCCTGTGGTTATTGACGGGTGGTTTATTCGGCATTGGGCAACTGGTGGACTTGTTTCTAATTCCCGACATGGTGGATGCCCACAACCTGAAGCGGGTGTCTCAGTTGGGTGGGTCGCCTTATGCACCGGGACAACCCGCGATCGCTCGATTAGTGCAATCGCCCCAACAACGGGAAGAACAGTTGCGGATGCAATTGCTCAAAGCGGCGCAAAAACGGGGTGGCAAAATCTCCATTACGCAGGGTGTCGCCGATACCGGGGCAGATTTTGGGGAAGTCGAACTGACGTTATTGGGGATGGCGAAAAAAGGTCATGCCGATATTCAAAATGATCCCAAATCAGGTGCCGTCGTCTACTCCTTCCCCGCTTTGTAATGGAGGTCTTCGTCGCGGGGATTGCAGTCATTGTGGGGGGGCTCTTGCCATAGGCATCAAGTTAAGCCATTGGCCGTGTCTGGCTAGTAACTCCTATTGCAAAGACGCGGTGATTTGTCTGGGGCTGTATCACACCCATCCGTGTGTACGCCCAGTACGGCTCGGCTCAGTCTTATGGGGCAAAACTTGATCCCTTGACTGGGGTGAGACACCCACCCCACACATCAGTGAAGGCCCCCTCCTACGGCAGGGCTGATTCATTTTGAGAGAGAAATAATAAGCTGAAAGGTTGTGACTGAGGTGGTTAGATGCAGACGTTACAAGAAGCTTTTGCCCAAGTTCCCGACCCCCGTGGCAGTCGCG
>JAIXVO010000347.1 GCA_027482985.1 Cyanobacteriota bacterium | reverse complement strand
CGATTTAATATTTCCCGCGTCGCTAACAACGATGCGACGCCCACGGGGCTAGCCGATGTTGTCCTAGAGTTTAAATTTGGCCCGCCGGCTGGCAACAATCGGCAGGACTACACGCTGACGATCCTTAAAAACCGTCGTAGGACTGTGCTTGAAGGCCAGACGACGGCGCTGCGAGAGGACCCCATCCTCAACTCAGACACCATCAATGGCTCCACGGTTCAGGTCTTTGCTGGGCTCCGCGAAGATCCTTTCTTTTTCGATGTGGAGCAGTTTTTTCGGGTGCGGGCCGGGGCGCTGGGTACCGGGCCCGCGGTCGGGTTTCGTACACCGGATCGAGCCATAGACTTTGCCCAGGGCTACAACGTCAACGCGATCGCCGTGCAGATCCCGCTGGCGCTGTTGCAAGGCTCGGGATCGGCCACCACCTTTGATGTGTGGACAACGGTATCGGTGCCAGGTAGCAAGAAGGTGAACCAGGTGGAGCGTCTAGCCCGACCGGCGGTAAACGAGGGCTTGATAGTCACCAACGACTTTTTGAATACCCTCAACAGTGTGACCCCTGACTTTGAGGCCGCCGCCCTGGCGGGTCAAGAACCCGCGGCCAGTGCAGCGGCCCCCATTGTCGGAGAAGCGAAACGAACCCTGCTGGCGCTGGGCAATAACGACGCCAGGGCCAATGCCTTGCTTCAGGCGTTTTTGCCCGATGTGATGCGGATTGATACCACCGGGCCCAGTGGTTATGCCAATGCGGTGAATGCCTTCGGCAGTCCGATCCGGGGGCGATTGCTCGAGGATGACGTGGTCGATATCACGTTCTCGGTATTAACCAATGGGGCCATTACCACCGACAACGTGTCCTACGCGGGCACGCCTGGCAACCCGGCCCAGGGCCATGATCCGCTGGTGCCAACTTTCCCCTACCTGGCCCCGGCCAACTAGTCCAGAAAGTTTGGCTTTTCAAACAACCTCTAAGGGTAATTCTGGCCACGAAAATACCGAAGAATTTTGCTTCCCCCCAGGGCGCAGGCCCTGCGCCCCTACAGGGGGGTATCTTCTTGGCCAGAAATTCTTTTAACGGGGTTCAGACGACCCTGAAGCTGTCCCTGGCCAGCGCCCGAAAATCCAGGGATGGCCAGGGGCGGACGACAGGTTGACGGGCCGACTGCCTGGGGTGAAGGTACCCGTCCCCTAACTAACGCCCTCTGGGGCGGCTAGAGACGTTTTGGTCAGCACAGGAATCCATTGCCATGGTGATCTTCAAATCCATTGCGCTCCCCCCTGGGCGAGGGTACGCCGCCCGGCTGCTAGTCATTGGTCTGCTGTCCCTGGGCGCGATCGCCCTGGGACGGGCCGTTGAGGGGCAAACTTGGCCGAGATTTGGGCCCCAGACGGCCTACGCGTATCCATTCGCTAGTTCCCGGCACCGCCAGGATCAGCGCACCCTAGAGCAGTCCATGTCCTTCTACCAGGGCCGGGTGCAGCAAAACCCAACCGATGGGCTGGATCAGGCGACCCTGGCGAACCTCTATATTCAAATGGCTCGCGCCACGGGGAACAACAGCTGGTACCTGCTGGCGGAAAAAACGGCTCAACAGTCCTTGGCGAATTTGCCCGTTAGCAATGATGGGGCGGTGTTGGCCCTGGCCCAGATTGCCGAAGCCCAGCATGACTTTGCCACCACGGTGCGTCTGGCGGCAAGCGTAGCTAGCCCCAGTGCCTTAAGCCAGGTGGTCACGGCCAAGCTGGCCCTGGGTGAGGTTGACGCCGCCGCCGCCATCGCGGACTCCCTGGCCGAGCAGTATCCGTCCCTAGGAAGTTTGACGCTGCGGGCCTTGACCCATGCGGCCCAGGGGCAGGATCCCCAAGCCCTGGAGGATTTTCAACGGGCGATCGCAGCGGAGGAGCCCACGGACACCGCCGGGTCGGCCCAGACCCGAGTGTTTTTGGGCCGATTCTACGCCCAACGGGGCGACTATAAAACAGCCCAGGGCCTCTACCGCGAGGCCCTGGAGATTGTCCCTGACTACCCGCTGGCCCATCTCCAGATGGCGGAGTTGGCCACGGTTAAGGGACAGTATCGAACCGCCAAATACCACTATCAGGCGGTTGGGGGGCCCATCGCGCTCCACGGCCTGGCCCGGCTTCAAGCCTTGCAGGGCAGGCCCGCCGACGAGGCCTGGGACTCCGCCGAACAGGAGCTGCGCCGCACGATCGAGGGGAATGCCTTCGGCCATCGCCGCGATTTGGCCCATTTACTGCTGGAACGGGGTGACCCCGCCGATCGGTCGGAGGCTGTCGCGCTGATGGAGGCAGAAGCCGCCCAGCGTCGCGATGCCCAAACCCTGGATCTATTGGCGTGGGCGCTGATGGAGGCGGGCCGTTGGCCAGAGGCCCAGCAGGTGGTGCGGGAGGCGCTAGACCACGGGGTGTGCAATGCCGACCTAGCCTATCGGGCCGGAGACATTGCAGCGGCGCTGCACCATCCCGAACAGGCCGAGCAGTTCTTTCGCCTGGCCATGGCGTTTAACCCCACCTTTAGCCCCCAGACTCGGCAACGGTTAGGACTGATCCCACAAAATTAGAGGCTTTTGTGATGACCCACGATTCATACCGATACCGCTTAGGTAATTTCTCGAAAAGAGTTTCCCCAATGGTGGGCAGTGCCCATCCTACAGCGGCTACAGTCGCTGCATTAAAGCTGGTAGCTTCTTTCCTAGAAATTTCCTTAGGGCGACACCGGTTAGGCCGATACGGTGTTCTAGGCCTATTGAGCGCCGTCACCTGCCTGATCCTCGGGCTGGCGATCGCCCCCCCGGCCAGGGCCCACTGGGGTGATTTGGCCACCGCTGAGATTGTGGTTGAGGAGATGGCCACCCGCATCACCCTGACCTATCCCACCGGGCTGACCGCCTTTGCCGATGACGACGGCAGTGGACAACTCTCCAACGCTGAGCTCACCCGCCATCGCGACGAACTCACCCGACGCCTTGAGCCCGCGATCGCCCTCACCGACAGCCGCCATCAAGCGCCCCAGCTAACCCTTCAGTCCGTGGTGGACAGCACCTCTCCCGAAGCAAGAATTGCTCCCAGCAGCCACACGACGCTGCGACTCCACTATGGGTGGGCCGAGCCACCGTCAGCGTTAGCGATCGCCTACACCTTCTTTCCGGTCGATGCCCCAGGGGCCAGTTGTCTGGCCACCATCGCCCAAAATGGACAGGTTACCAACCATGTCTTTACCCCTCAAGACCCTACCTTCACCCTGCCGTCAGACGGGGCCGCCCCGATCGGCCTGGGGGCATGGGCCTTACCGCTGGTGGGCGCTTTTATGTGGGGGGCAGTGCATTCGCTCTCGCCGGGCCATGGCAAAACCCTGGTGGGTGCCTACCTGGTGGGCGAACGAGCCACCTCGCGGCACGCCCTGTTTTTAGCCCTCATGACCACCCTGACCCACACCATCGGCGTGTTTGCCCTCGGGTTAGTCACTCTGGCCGCCGCCCGCTATGTGCTACCCGAGCAAATTTATCCGTGGCTCAGTCTGATCTCGGGCGGGTTGATTGTCTATATCGGTGCCAGTTTAATGGCCCAGCGATCGCAGCGTGGGCGCTCTACCCCTCACCCCGAACCCCGTACCCATCCCCATCCCCACGATCACGACCATCCCCACGACCATGGCCATAACCACGGACATTCCCATATCCACGACCACCATGGCCATCAAGGTCACAGCCACCTGCTGGTGACCACCGACGCCGCCCCCACCTGGCGCAGTCTGCTGCTGCTGGGGCTATCAGCGGGATTGGTGCCCTGCCCGGCGGCCTTGGTTTTGCTATTGGGGGCGATCGCGCTGGGCAATCCGATTTCGGGGTTGCTGCTGGTGGTGGCCTTTAGCCTGGGCCTGGCCAGCGTTTTAACCGGTTTGGGCCTGCTGCTGGTTTCGGCCAAACAGCTCTTTAAGCGGGTGCCCCTGCCTCGTTTGCAGGCGTTGCAGTGGCTACCCCTGGCCAGTGCTGTGGGTATCACCGTCATCGGCGTCGGCATTTCGACCCGATCGATTCTGCAACTGCTCTAGTCGTCTGACCACCATTTTGCCCCCTGTTAATCTCCCGTTGCTTAAAGGATGCTTACTATGCCCCCAACGCTCTCTCGCTGGATGATGCCCCTACCCCTGGCGATCGCCGTTGTCTCGCCAGCCGTGGCGGCACCAGACCTTTCTACTCAGGCCGTAGCGGCTTCAGAGGTATCGTTTTTTTGCTACATGGTCACCACCCAGGGTGAGATCCGTGACCTCACCTCGGTATGCGGTGGCGGTTCAGAGGCCTCTCCCCAACCGTCGGTACAGGCGATCAAGCCCTGTTATTTCTTAGATGACGATGGCAAACCCTGCTCGGTAACAGGCCGCCCAGTCTTCGGTAGTTAGGCGATTTCTAAGCAAGAAGATCCCAGTTGATCGCTGTAGGGTGCATTAGCGCAGCAATGCACCACTGGGAAAGTCGGCAATTGGTACCTTATTTTCTTGCGTGTCCCTTAGTCCCCTTTGTTCAATCTTGAGTGAGGTTAAATCATGGCAATGGTAGGTTCAGCATGGCAACAGCTTCGGCACCACAAACTCAATTTGGAGCAGTCCTTGTCGCTGCTGGTGGATGAGCGGGGAGACGTTAATCTTGCCCTGCTCGATCGCGAGGTGAGCGATCGCTTCTTTCGAGAATTTCAAGAGCACAATACCCTGCCGCCGGTCATTCCACTGCTGCTGTGGCGCAACCGATTCTACCTGGGCAGCCCAGGGCTGTTGTCAGCCGCACAGCTTGAGCGATTAAGCGCCCGCACCCCGACCGAGATCCACATCATTAATGTCAGCGCCAAAAGCTATCACGCCTGGTTTCGCCTGCAACGGTTAGACACCAACAAAATCGACGCCGAGCAATTGGTCAATCCCCTCACTGGCGAACTGGAATCGGAAAATATCGGCGAGGTAACCGAGCTTTTTCTGTCTAAAGCAGCGGATCAAATCAGCCGGATCAAAACGATTATTTCCGGGGCCCTGCGCAACCGGGCCAGCGATATTCACCTCGAACCGACCCGGGCAGGACTCCTGGTGCGCTACCGCATTGACGGCATTTTGCGCGACATTACCACCCTGCCCCCTGAGATCAGCCGCCGGGTGATCGTGGCCCTCAAGGTCATGTGCAGCATGGATATTGCCGAAAGCCGTTGCCCCCAGGATGCCCGCCTGGGCGATCGCTACTCGAAGGACCAAAACCTGGACGCGGGGCTGGATATGCGGGTGAGCACGCTGCCCTGCGTGGAGGGTGAGAAGGCCGTCATCCGCTTATTGCCCCAGGAAAACCCCTTCACGACTATCCAAGAGCTGGGGTTTACCCCCCCGGCCCTGGAAATCTATGAAAATTGGTTGCGTCAGCCCCAGGGCATGATCATTTTTACCGGGCCAACTGGCTCGGGCAAAACCAGTACCCTCTACACCAGCCTGCAGCGGGTGGCCACCGAGCATGTCAATGTGGTGACGGTGGAAGATCCGGTCGAATATGTCCTGCCTCGGATTACGCAAACCCAGGTGCACGAGGCGGCGGGCATGACCTTTGCCGCCGGCATGCGAGCCATTCTGCGGCAGGACCCAGACATCATCATGGTGGGGGAAGTGCGCGATCACGAAACGGCGGAGACGGCGGTGCGGGCGGCCCTCACCGGGCACCTGGTGCTGACCACCCTCCACACCAATGATGCCGTCAGCGCCATTCCTCGCCTCAAGGACATTGGCCCCGACCCCAGTCTGATCAGCGATTCCCTGCTGGGGGTGGTGGCCCAGCGCCTGGTGCGCAAGGTCTGCCCCCACTGCGCGGTTCTCCACCAGCCCCAGGGCAATGACCTCAACCTGCTGGGCATCTCCTATGACCAAGCTAATGTGGCCCAATGGCGGATCGGAACCGGGTGTTCAAAATGCTTTAATTCTGGCTATTCCGGACGGGAAGCCGTCATTGAGCTACTCAACATAGACGACACCATTCGCCACATCATCTACGAAGGCAGCCTGACCCAACTGCATCGCTACCTCCAGCAATGTGGGTTTGAGTCATTTCGCAAGGCGGCGATCGCCAAGGTGACCGCCGGTCTCACCACCATGGCAGAAATTCGGCGGGTGCTGCCCTACAGCGCCTTCAACCGACGCGCCCAAGGCCAAGAGGGGGTGCCGTTCAAGGCCAATCTGCGCCGAGCCAGCCTCCACCGCACCGTTTGAAGCTACCCGGTGAGGTTCGCCCCACCGCTAAAGCCAGTTGCCCACCAGAACTAACGGGGCCCATTTCGCAGGGAGAGTTGATCCACTGCGAATTGCCTGAATTTGAGCCTGCTGGAGAGCTTGGGCCTTATTCAGGTCGGGCGCTTGCAGAAATCGATAGAAGTCTTGGGTAATTTGCGCCGTGGCCCTGTCATCGGCTTGCCAAAGGGAGGCGATCGCACTGCGCGCCCCCGCCCGAATGGCGACCCCAGCCAGTCCCAGGGTAGCGCGATCGTCTCCGGTAGCGGTTTCGCAGGCGGTCAGCATGACCAGGTCAATTTGCTGATTGCCAGCGGTACCGGCTCGAATAAAGGACTCTAGCTGCCCAAAGGTGACTTTTTCACCCTGGCCCGTAATGATGAAATTATCATCTGGGTCGGGGCTAAAGAGGCCGTGGGTAGCTAAGTGCAAAATAGAAACCCCTCCAGCTTGCAGGGCCTCTTTGAGCTGGCTCTCGCTAAAGGCATCATCTAAAAAAGCCTGACTACCCGGTAGTTGGGCCACCACCGATTCAACCTCGATCGGCACCGATGGTAGTGCTCGAAACCTACGACCCTCGACCAAAAGCGCTTGGCTGCTCCCCAAAACCAGAGCCTGCATGTTCTCTGGTCGTTGGGCCGCTGGAGCGGTCAGGGTCAGAGCCGGGGTTGTCGCGATCGCATAGGTTTCAATCAGGAACTGCTGACCATCGTGGAGGGCGGCCATGGGCACGCTGCGTAAGAACCCATCATGAATAAAGACCAGGGTATTAATGTTAGCCGCCTGAAGGGCAGGTTCTAAAGGCGTAATGATTTGCCTGTAGAGCTGTTCAGCCAGGGCGGTGTCGTAGGGTTCAGTGGCCCGGTCTTCTAGGCCAAGGCGAAACTGGTTCACCCTGTCTCGCAACTGTTCGCTATCGTCAATCCAAACAAGCTGGGGCGGTTGGTTGGGAATGTTGGCTATTAAGGCCGTCCGGTCTGGAAAAATCACCGAGCTAATGACCGCTGTGCGGGTGCCCTGGGCGAGGAGGTCAACCCGGGCCTGGGCCACGGGGTTAAGGATGCAGTCGTTGCCAAAGTAGTTTTGGAGCTCTGCCAAGCGCAGATTATCGGCCGTGACCAGGGCGGCTTCCAAGGGAGACAGAGTCACTTGATCTGAAGCAGGAGGTGTACTTTGCTTGTGGGCGGCGATCGGTTGCCCTGGCACCGTGGCCAATTGCAGCTCAATTAATTCTCGGTAGATGGGTTCTACGGTGTCGCGAAAGTCAAACTGCACATCTTGATCGGCGACCAGAATTTCGGTACGAATGGAGTCTAGGGTGGCGACGGCCTGGTTGTAGGCGAGTAAAGCTTCGGCGGTCTTGCCCTGGTGATGGTAGATCCGCCCCGCCTGCCACTGCCACAGGTAGAGGCTGTCGGCAGAGCCGAGGCCCTGGTTAGCGGCAATCTGGGCCTGCTGGGTTAAGGCCAAAGCAGCCGTCAGCTCGCCTTTGCACTCGGCCAGATGACCGAGCTCGCCGAGGGCAAAGGACTGGGCGCGACGGTCAGAGATTTGAGCGGCGATCGCATCTCCCCGCTCTAGCCAAACCTGGGAACGGTTTTCATCGCCAGGGACGACGCAGCGAAAGGCTGTGCCCCAGGGCTGGTAAGAGCGACCCAGGGCGATCGCCCCATAGGCGACCTCGCGGCTGGCGGGCAGTTGGTCGATCAGCACTCCCAGCCGCTGCCGGGTGGCGGCGATCGCGTCAGGGTTATTTTGTCGGCGATAGATGGGCAGCAGATTCAACCGAGTTTGAAATTCGCCCGCCAGGTTGGCCTGCTGCTGGGCGGTGGCCAGGGCCGTTTCAAAGCGTTGCTGGGCAATGGCTTCAGAACTCTGGGCTTTTTCAGAAAACTCGTCGGCAATATCAATCAGCCCGACTTGGGTGGCACCGTCGGCGCGACGAAAATCAATTTGTGCTTGGCGGCTGGCAATGCTGCCCAAGCTATTTAGCATGGGCACCTCGAACTGGGCATACCCAGCTGCTTGGGTCAGGGCTAGGCCCTGCTGTAAGAAGGCTTCGGCTTCGGCATAGTCGCCCTGGAGGCGATAGGCTTCGCCTAAGCTGCCGAGGGCGGCGACTTGGCCCAGGGTGTCACCTTCAGCGGTGGCTATGGGTAAGGCCGAGTTGGGGGCGCAGTCGTCGGTGGGATTGTCGGCTTTGGGCAGGCAGAGGAGGGCGATCGCGCGG
>JAIXVO010000133.1 GCA_027482985.1 Cyanobacteriota bacterium | reverse complement strand
CAGGGGCGAATCGGTTCATCCTGCCATCGGATCGGGGGGCAGTCCTCTGGATTTACAGCCCGATCGCGCCCGTCAGGTTTGCCCCTGTGAGCTGGGCATTTTGCAGGTTGGCTCCCGTGAGGTTGGCGTGGCTGAGGTCAGCGCGGGTGAGATTAGCATGTTGCAGGTTGGCACCGGTGAGATTGGCCCCCACGAAGTTGGCGCGGCGCATTTGGGCAAAGCGGCGATCGGCGCGGGTGAGGTTGGCGTGTTGCAGGTTGGCGTGTTGCAGGTCGGCGCTGGCTAGATGCGCTTCGGTGAGGTTAGCTTGGGCGAAATTGAGTTGCGCGAGATGACAATGGCTCAATTCGGTTTGATGTAAGGTGGCCCCCCTCAAATTGGCTTGAGTCAGATCGGCATGGTGCAAGACCGCCTGACTGAGATTGGCGCGTTGCAGGTCGGCATAGCTCAAGTCAGTGTGGCGCAGGTTGGCGCGATAGAGTTCGGTGCCGATCAGGTTGGCATGGCTAAAATCGGCGGCTTGCAAATTGGCATACTTTAAATCGGAACCAATCAAATTGGCACGAGGGGCGATCGCGTTTGTGAGATTCGCGCCTTGCAAACTGGCATTGACTAGTTCCGCCTGCGTCAGATTGACCCGGATTAAACAAGCCTGATCGAGATTGGCGGTACTCAGGTTAGCCCCCGCGAAATCTTTGGCAGTAAGATTGTGTCCCCTCAGATCGGCACCATGGAGAGCGGCTGGGGCGATCGCGGCACCATGGCTCCCCGGCGCTGATGGGGCTGGCACGACCTCATACCCAGGCTGTCGCTGACCATTGGGAGTGCCAAAGCCAATTGCTGCCCGTCTGTGTTGTGTCCGATGTTTAACCTTGACCATCCCCGAGTGATTTGCCTGCAAAGAGCGATCGCGCCAATCGTAACCGTCAACCTGATTTAATTCCGCGTTAATCCCACTTTAATCGAAATTCCGCCTATTCCAGTCGTCCGGCGGGTTGCTCTCGCCCCGCAATCTTCTCCATCGCCGATAGGACTGAATGCTGCGCCGCGATAATGTCGCGCTCCTCGCCCCCCAGATACAACCGCCCAAAACTCCCCACTGCCGAAATTTGCAGGATATTAATCAAGGCGGCTTTTTCCGCTTCGTTGGCGGCTAACGCAGCATAGGCGGCGGGTTCGACTTCAAACACGTAAAGCGTTTGCCCTGCCGTAATCATCTGCCCGCGACGGTTGCGGTTGATCAACTGAGCATGGTGGGCATCAATGTTGCGAATAATTTGGCTGGAGAGTACTCGCGGCTTCAAGCAATCCTGTCGCCGCACGCCCAACGCGTCTAGAATCGCCCGTCCTGATGCCTGGACTTCACCCTGGTTGGTGGAATGAATTTCGAGCAGGCCATACAGCCGCTCCACCACCAGCACTCCCGGTCGCACGACAGCCGCTTTCAGAGCGACATCCGTAATCCGGTTAATCTCGATGCCGGGGGAGACTTCTACCCAGAGCGACGCATCCCCAGGGAGGGGCAAAAACCCAATCGACACGGTGCCCATGTAAGCAGCGTGTTGGGGCTGGAGGCGGTCAATGTATACGTAGCTGCGGAGGTCAACGCCCAAAGTTCTGAACAAATTCGTCAAACTCACTCAGTATACGGTGTGGTGGGGATCAATGACGATGAAATTGAATCTCTGATCGGAAGCGTTCTGACCAAAGTTATAGTTAACGTCATGAGTTCTTCTGATCCTTACAAGAGTCGAATGGTGCGCGGCGTGGTGCGGCAGGTGCAACGCCTGCTCGATCGCAGTCAGACGACGGTGCGGCGAGTGCAGGTGGCGGCCAGTTGGAGTGCCCAAATCCTGTTGTATCCAGTCTATGCGTTGTTTCAAACGGGGCGGTTATTGAGCCAAACCCTGGAGCGATCGCAGGATGAGGCGCGGTTGCAACTGGAGCTGGAGGTCGAACGCTACGACATTCCGCTGACCGTGGAGGCGGCTCCACTGACGGCGGAAACGGCACTTCACAACGTCCTGCAAACCCTGCAAGCGTTCGACTTACCCTCCAATTGTACGGTGCAATTTCAGGCTCCGGAGACGATTCGGGCGATCGCCTCCCAACTCGACTCCCACGATCTGGTGCTCGTCACGAATTACAACCAACTGTTGGCATTACCCGATCCGGCGCAACAAGCCTGGTTGCAACAACGCCTGGTCTACGAAATTGCCAGCTACAACCAGCAATATCGGACGCGATCGCTGCCCTTCCAACCCGTGATCCGCGCTTTCCAAGGACTGGCTCACACCCTGCGGCGGCGCTTCTCGGCACCTGCCCCACTCCCCCCCAGCCCCACCACCCAACTGCTACCCCCACCCACTGAGCTGACTGCTGATCTGCCCATCCAGCGATCGCTGTTGACGGTGCGCCAGTGGATGACGACGACCCCTGTCCGGCTGGTGCAGTCGGAGCCGGGGGGGCGATCGCTAGCGGCAACTCCACCCGCCGCGCTCAAAGCCGCTCGCATTCAAATTCGGGGGGTGGCTTCCCTCCTGCCCACTCGCCAATTGGTGTTAATCTCCCGCACTAACGATGTGGTGGACATCCTGACACCGGAGCAAGCCGCCCTGCTGCAACAACGCATGGCCTGGGAAACCGCGCATTATCAGCGCTACTTACGGTTACAAGCCGAAGCCGCCACGCCGCTCATTCCGTTCCAGCCGCCCTCGGCCAATCGATTCCTGCTACCCCCGATCCGCGCCTTTCAACGGTTAATGGCCTGGATGCAAACAACCCCCGTTGCCCAGGCCACCAACCTGTTTCAAGAAGCCGTCTGGTTCGCTGGATCGCTGCCTGCCGCTGAGCCACCGGACACGCCCCCCGCGATCGCCCCTGCCCCTCAAGTCAAGCCAGCGCTGCCAGCCTCCCGCTTGCCCCAACCGTTCCAAGCTCTCAGAACTGCTGCGGCCAAACGGCTGAACCCCGCATCCACGGCTCTCACCCAGGCTGCATCCACCGGAGTCATCGGCACCCAATCCAACCAGGAGGCGGTGGGGACATTCGCGACGGCGAACGGCGATCGCCCCGACCTGACCCCGACTCCGCGATCGCGGGAATATATTGATACCGATGTGACGTGGTTTGGCTATGAGCAAAGCTGGTTCGAGCGGATCATGCGCTGGCTCGATCGCCTGTTTTTGTGGATCGAAACCAGACTCAGCCAAATCTGGAAAAACTGGGCCGGGAAATAGGTTGGATGGTTCATACAATGTAATGTTTTGCGTCGCCAGAGTGACCGCAGAACGCTTTAGACTTTGAAGATTAGCAACACTCTTTGAACTTTCCTATGTTTCCAGCTCATCGCCCGCGTCGTCTCCGCACCCATCCCCAACTGCGCCGGATGGTGCGCGAAACCGTGTTGACGACCAGTGACCTGATCTACCCATTGTTTGCTGTACCCGGAACCGCGATCGCGAATGAAGTCCGCTCCATGCCGGGAGTCTTCCAGTTGTCGGTTGACAAAATCGTGGAAGAAGCGAAAGAAGTGTATGACCTGGGCATTCCGGCTATCATCTTGTTTGGCATTCCGGCGGACAAAGACTTGGATGCAACGGGTGCGTGGCATGATTGCGGGATTGTGCAACAGGCCGCAACCGCCGTCAAAGCCGCCGTGCCCGACCTGATCGTGATTGCCGATACCTGTTTGTGTGAGTACACGTCGCACGGTCACTGTGGCTATTTGCAGACCGGGGATTTGATGGGCCGGGTGCTGAATGAT
>JAIXVO010000316.1 GCA_027482985.1 Cyanobacteriota bacterium | reverse complement strand
GATCGCAGGGCTTCAAATCCGGCTTTCGGATCATCGAACAACATCCGCACATCGTGCTTGATGTTGTCGTAGTTGAGTTCGGGGCGATCCAGACCGTTGAGGTAATCGCGAATGCGGGCGAATAAGCGATCGACTAAGCCCTGGAGTTGGGCCTGCACCTGCTGGATTTGGTGCATGAACTGATCGCGGACGGATTCAATTTGCGCCACGATGCGATCGGCTTCTTCGGGTGAGATGTCTTGTCGTTGCGACAGGAGCGCCGTCAGGGTAGACCGATCCATGCGGGAGACGCGATCGCCCAGATTTTGTAAGCCCAATTTAGGCGATTGCATGAGCAAACTCAAATCGCGCTTAATGCCATCGGGATTGAGTTCATCCTTATCGGTGTTCCGCAAGTATTCTTCAATGCTGGCCTCAAAGTCCACCACTGATTGTTGGGTGCGGAGGGCCAGCCGGCGGGGTGATTTCACAATCTGGCTGATGGCGTGTTGCACCTGATCAATCGTTTGATTGACCTGAGCCGGGGTGACACCTTCCCGCTGGCTGAGGAGCTTGACGAGGGTATCGCGATCGACTTTGGATAATCGCCGCCGCATCGCGATCGCGCCTTCTTTGGGATCATTCAACAACGTCATTAAGTCGCGCTGAATGCCATCAGGATTGAGTTCTTCCAATTTGGTGCCGCGCAGATAATCGGCAATTTTGGTGGTGGTTTGATCATATTGATCTTGCACTGCACCGACGACTCGCTGGGGCGCGTGAGTGACGGCATGCCAATTCGACTCCAGTTGATCGACCACTTGCGCAGCTTCGGTTTCACTGAGATCGCCGCGCTGCCGCAACAATTGTACGACTGTATCGCGATCAAAGTGAGAAGCGCGATTGCTGAACGCTTGCATCCCTAATTGCGGATCATGTAGCAATAGCTGAAAATCACGCTTGATGCCTTCGGGATTCAATTCTGACTTACCTGTATCGCGCAGGTAAGATTCCAGTTTTTGGCGAAACTCAGTCGCTTTTTGTTGCGCCTGTTCCTGCATCGATTTCGCATCAAACAAGACGCGATCGCGAGTCGTTCCGAGGGCATTCAAGATTTGTTCCGCTTCTTCTGGCGCAATGTCTTGCCGTTGCTGTAAGAGTCCTCGCAAAGTCTCGCGATCATAATTGCTGAGGCGGGTGTTCAAGGTGTCAAAATCAGCTTCGGCATCCGTGAGCAACGCCCGATAAGCGGGTAACACATCATTGGAGAAGAGTTGCTCTTTCGGAGTGGTTGCCAAATAGATCTCAACCCGCTGCCGCAAATCGGTGGCACTTTCCAGTTCCTTCGCGGTCAATGCTCCTTCCAGCACATCTTGACGGATGGCTTCCAGTTGGTCAGCAACTTGATTGATTTTGGATTCGGTCAACACGCCGCGAGAAGCCAGCAAGTCAACAAACAGCCCCCGATTCAGTTGGGTCAATTGTTGCGCAATGAAGCCGGGATCAGCAGCGGGATCGTATAACACTTCTCGAAATTCGCGCTCGATCGCAGTAGCGTTCATTTGCCAGGATTGTTTGGTCAGTAAATAGTGCTCAACATCCTGCCGTACTGGGCTGTAGGGCGGTTCCTGACCTTGAATTTGACCGACGACTTGGCTGGTTTGAGCTGTTACCTGTCCAGCGGTCGATTTGAAGCGATCGAGAATTTTTTGAATGTCTAGATCAGATAAATCGGTGCGTCCAGCTAATAGTCCAAATAAAGTCGTCATGCCAGATTGCAGAGTTTGCTGCAAGCCACCCGGCACTTTATCCGCGATTTCAGCATTCCCCGACGGTTGCGATCGCTGTTCTGTCAACAGGCGATCGACTTTCTCGTTCAATTCCCGAATTTGCAATTGTCCCGGTTGGGTCGATTCCAGGTAACGGGTCAGGTCACTCATGGAGTCGGGTTTGCGGCTGCTGCGACCGAGGGTTTGTAGCCACACGCCTTCTAGCAAGCCAGCGACGCGGTTGACTTCCTCTGGGGTGAAGTCTGTCCGCTTGCTGACGAGATCGACAAAGGTGTTGCGATCGATATGACGCAGGCGATCGCCATCCAGCAGGGAGGCGACTTCAGGATCATTCAACAGGCTTTCAAAATCGCCGCGAATTCGAGTTAAATCGAGTTTGGGCACTTGTAACCGCTGCACGTATTCCTCAATCGATTCGCGAATGCTCCCCGGATCAATGGCTGATCCCATCTCATGACGGACGGCAGCGGCGATCGCTTCAGCGGTGGAAACGGCTTGCTTTTGAGCCACTTTCCCGCCAATGGCCGCCGTTGCTGCACCTAAAACGGTTTGGAAGCCGGAGGTCGCAGCATTGACGACGGAACCAATTAGGGAACCAACGGTGCTGGAACTGACCCAGACTAATAAAGTGAAGTAAGCTGCCCAGACGACTAGCCCAATGATGGCACCTAAACCGCCATCCGTGAGTAAGCTGAGTTTGACTGCTAAGTAACAAGCAAAAAATAAGGCGAGGGAGACACTCACTAAGGTCCAAAGACCGACTCCCAAACTGATTTTGCGAATGGTGGAGCCAATCCCATCGGCACTGGAATGACTATGGTCACTGGAGTCGGAAGACCCGCCCAGCATGGAAATTCCGGCTGCCACTGAGAAATTAGTCAGTAACAGCTGGATGGCAAAGGCCAGCAAAATGCCGGAAATGAGCGCAACGAAAAACTGAGGTCCAGTAAACAGGACTGAGGCAGCTTCCGGGGTATTAGTTTCTGTGGGGATGGGCACTTGTCCCACCCAGGACTGAAGTGTAAATAGTGACATTGGTTGTAGTGATGTTTGAATCATAAATTCTCCCAGGTGTGCAGTTTGGCTGATGACCAGCTGCCCCTGCCACAAAATCAAGTCTGTCTACTGAAGGAGATTGCCTTCATAGCTTAAGAATCCTTCTTCAAACGGATAGGAGCATCTCCCTTGAGTCAGAACCTGAAGGTGATCTTGACTAAAAAAAGCTGTGATTTGACCCAGGCTGAACGGTTAGCCTGCAAATCACAGCTCAAAAAATATCTAACTGGCGATCGCGATCGCAAAATCCTGCATTAGTGTATGGTGTCGTCAGCGTCACGCACCGCAATCAGAATGAATGAGTACGTGACGGCGCGACCTAACACATCCTACGCAATTACAGGACTTCCACACTATGCAGCAGAAAACACAACCAGATTCAGTCAGAGCAAATTACCATTCACCCTGACCCAGCTAGTGTTTACCACAGACCAGGCACTGCACCGCTGCCGCCGGCACCACCGCCAGTGGTAGAACCGCCGCTGTTGTTCACGCCAGACCCGTTGTTAATCGGACGCACATTGGTGTTATTCGGTCTCACGTTATTGTTGTAGTTGGTGGAACCGCTCCCAGGTGTGGCTGAACCGGGCGAAGTGGAGTTGTTGATCTGATTGTCTACAGTGCCGCCAGCACCACCGCCGACACCCGCATCATTAACTTGACCACGAGGCGCGGTGTAGGTGCCGCGACCTGGCATATTGGAGCTAGGAGCAGTAAACCGATCATTGCCGCGATCGCCACTCATGCCGCCACTGCCGCTGCCAGTCCCCGTGTTGTTCATGGGCTGATTCATTTGACCGCTGGAATTGCTGGGCGCATTGGCCGGGGGATTAAATTCCGTGCTACGGCTGGGGTCGGTGGCTCCAGGTTGGGAGTAGCGCTCAATCCGATTTTGGGGTGCTTCGGGACGAGTTTGATCCATAGAACGCCCTGCCTCGCTACCGCCAGCGCCGCCGCCCATGCCGGAGTTGTTCATTTGGCCATTGGGATTGGAGTAAATGCCGCCTTGGGTCGGTGCCGAGTTAGCCGGACGATCCATGTTGGTTGCAGGGCGAGAGGGATCATCAACCCGGGTATTAGTGTTCGGTTCATCCACCCGCGGATCGCCCGATGCGCCAGGATTTTGGGCAAAAGCGGCTTGGGGCAGGATGGCAGTCAAACTTAAGAAGACAGTAGCGGCGATCGCGCTCGCCAATCTGGTGATGTTTTGGGTATTTTTCATGCTTGTAATTCCTCCTAGGAATAGTCGAGATTCATTCTGAAAAGTGATTGAGGGACTAATTCCCCTCAAACCATAAGAGCCGATGTCATTTGCATTCAAAAGCAGCCAGAAACTATTTCTGGTGTTCATTGAAGACAAGCTTTTGGAAACGCTTACAACCTAAAGTTAACGTCCACCTCCAACAAAAGTGTCTATCAGGAGAAGGGTTAGACTCTATGCCGTGAGCACACAAATTAGATTCCGCATGTAAAAAGAAATACATCTGATCAAAATTGCAAGATTAATTGGTTCATCTCGAATTTATGTAGTAAGCGAATAGTCATTCGCCCGACCTCATCTACCGCGATCGCCATTCAAGTTGAGATAATGCCGCAGCTTCATGCAATTGCATCCTCAATGCTCAATGACGCATAAAAAAGAGGGTAGCAACCATGCTCTACCCTCTCACTGCCTCATCACTTTCAATGTCCAGTTCACCGACAAACTTCACAAGGTTTGTCAACTGTTGGTCATGCCGTGATTTTCTGTCGTTACTGTAATCAACCCAGTGTTGGAGTTCCTCTATCGAGAGACAGACCTCACCTTCGTATCCTCGTCGTGTCCTAAAGTCTGACTTGCGACAGAGGTCAGCCGCTTCATTCTTTTGATGATGGTAAATGAGAGCCGTGAAGGAAGATCAGGATCATGTCCAATCTAGATCAGCAGTTAGAGACG
>JAIXVO010000375.1 GCA_027482985.1 Cyanobacteriota bacterium | reverse complement strand
GGCCGCAAACAGAATAATCAGCAGGCTACTGCCGACACAGGCTCGATAGTCACTGCTGGTGGTGAAGGCATAGCGTTTGTTGAGTAGCCCAATCGCGAGGGCGATCGCCAGTAAAGTCAACACCACCGACAAAATCACCAAATCCAGCGTCGGCTTACTGTTGACGAAAATGTTGCCCACCCAAACGCCCGCAGGCAGCAACGTATACACCAAAATTTCGCGAAATCCCGCTTCTGCAGGGGTGCCATTGACGGTTTGAATTTGTGCGGCCAGGTAACGCAACCCCACATGCACCGCAAAAAACCAACCGACAAAGCCAAACAAGATCAAATAATCAGGCTGCTTCGACCCCACATCCCAGGCAATATTGCCCACAATCAGTTGGGTATACTTCTGTGGCACCCAGGCATCGTACAGCGCTGCCCCCCCTCTCGCCAACACCGTCGCCAGGACCAGCGCCACGACCCCATATTCCCAGGTAAAAATCGGCGGCAGAGAGGGCGATCGCAACCCCTTCCAAATGTTCACAGCATGCCCTCAACAACACAGCAGCCCTTGATTGACTTTCATATCCTACCGTGTGCGGGGAGGAGGGAAGTAATTAGGGGTACTGCGATATGCGGGTTGAAAGATGATTAACATCTTGCCCTGATTGGCGCTGAGGAATACGCAGATAATCTGTATGCAGAAGATATTTCATAGATCTTTTTGAGCTTCAAGCAGCGTCTCATCTCCTTGACGCAGTGCTCTGCCATCACCAAGAACTTCCTCAAAGGTAGGCTCATCTTTGAAAGACCACCTGTCTACCTTACGGAATGAAAAGCCGACTCACGCCTCTATAGCCATCAAGATCAAGGACGATCTCAACGAGACGAACTGCACAACGCTCTCGGTATTCAGGGTCAATCAGCAGACGATCAGCATCACCAATGGTGACTACGGGCAATGACTCAGAATTAATCTCCTCACGCATCACCTGTTCCAAGGAATTCTCACCCTTCATGCTGCGATTAGCTGTTAACAGAATCATTTTGTTTAATTGGGCAAATTGCCAAACAACCCGGTCGTCACTATTGACTGGTAATTTCATCTCGTCAAATGTGATAAATCGAATGGGCACCCAATCAAGCCAGCCGCCCCTGAGAATACTTCCAGAAAGAAGCACGACATGCCCTTTCAGATTATGGTCAATCAAGAAATTCATGCCTGCGATTCAAACTTGGCTTTTGCAGCTCGAAGTTTTGCTCGAATCGCTTCTTGTCCAGGTTTCGGTGGTTGGGCTGCGATGCGGGCGATCAAATCCCGATTTTTTTCTTCGTAATACCGTCGAAGTTCCGCTGCTTCTTTCAGAACACTCTGATACTCAGCTTCAACAGCAGCACGATTGGCCTCAATGTAAGCTAAGGCTGCGTTGATCTGTACCGTTGTCAGTTCAAACAACCCTTGAATGAATTGGGGCGGGTATTGAGCCGTTACATAGTCCATCACATCGTATAGAGTGATGCGTGTCCCCGCGATCGTTAGTCCGCGTTCGGTCCGAATGATATCAGTCTGTCCAGTGGATAGCAGTGACATGACTTGCAATTTGCAGCAATGCAGTAACTAAGGTCTATCCTACGATATGGTGAGTGGGGACGATCGCGGGAGTGGCGATCGCGGGGCGTTGAGGTGGGTCAGGGCGGAGTATGGCAGGATTGATGGAGTCTAAACAGCGATTTCAGATTTCGGTGCGGCAACTGTTGTCCAGTCCCGAACGGGCGTTTCTGACGTTGGGCTTGACCTTTGGGTTGTTGTTGATGTTAGCGTTGCCGCCGTTTCAGGTGCCGGACGAACCCGCCCATCTGTATCGCGGGTATCAGGTTACAGATGGACAGATTGTTTCCCAGCGACACGATAATCAGGCGGGGGGTTGGCTGCCCCAGAGTTTGTTAGAGACAGTGAATATCTGGACGGGGCGGATTCCATTTCGACCCGAGCAGAAGGTGGAGTTGAAACAATTTGGGGATACGGCGACGCTGCCTTTGAACCGGGAACAAACGACGTTTATCCCATTTATGTCGTCCGCGTACAGTCCGATTCCTTACCTGCCGCAGGCGATCGGGATTTCGCTTGGGAAATTGTTCAATCTGCCGCCGATTTTTCTCCTGTACTTAGGACGGTTGACCAACTTACTGATTACTACCGTCCTGGCTTATTTTGCGATCAAAATTATTCCCGGCTACAAGTGGATCTTTTTCCTGCTGGCGCTGACCCCGATGGCTTTGAATCAGCGCGCTTCCCTCTCGGCTGATGCGCTCCTGAACAGTGTGGCGGTGCTGCTGATCGCCATCATCATGAATTTCATGGGCAATCCCAAAGTGACGCAGGTGAAGCCGCGAGATGTGGCATTGATGGCAGGGTTGGGGGTGATCCTCTCGCTGTCAAAACAGGTTTATTTTCTGATTCCATTCCTGTGCTTTCTGATTCCGCCGGAGAAGTTCGGCGATCGCAAACGCTACTGGACATCGGGTCTGATCATCGCCGTTTGCACCACGCTGGCTTGGGCGATCTGGAGCAGCATCATGAAAGCGCAGGTGGGAGTGCCAGTCAATCCGCTGGTGGATGCGTCCGTCGAACGGCAAACCCAATATCTGTTGGCCAATCCTTTCACGATTTTCAGTACTGCCTGGAATACGTTGCAAACCACCAACGCGGCGATCGAATCCTTCATCGGTCTGCTGGGCTGGCTGGACACCAAACTACCCGCCCTTGTCACCGTCACCTATCCCCATGTGCTGGTACTGGTCGCCTTAGTCAGCCAGCGTCCCGAACTTGTGATTACGCCTCTGAATAAGTGGAAGATTTTTGCGATTTGGGCCGCCACCACCTTTCTCGTCTACCTGTCGCAGTACATGATCTGGATGCCTGTCGGGGCTACTGTTGTCGATGCCGTCCAGGGTCGCTACCTGATTCCCACTGCGCCGCTGTTCTTCTTGCTATTCGATAATCAGCGCTGGTCCTGCCGGATTTCTGAAGCGGGTACGCGATCGCTCCTCGTCGGTTATGCCATGTTTACGCTGACGGCGAGTTTAATTGCGGTGATTGATCGGTTTTATTAGAAGACAGGAGTCAGGCTTCGACGTGAGCGCTCAGCCGAACGTAGTCAGGAGAGCAAAAAACGTAGAGACTTGCCGCTGACCTGTCTCAGCAAGATTGAAGGTTGAAGGATGTAGTGTTTTTGGTTGTCCTTGAGTTCCAGATTCAACGAGAACTGTGACTTAACGCTTTTATCTTTTGCATGGCATCCTCCACATCTGGCAAAGGTTGTCCATGTTTTTCGGCAGTTTCAATCCATAATTTTTTGACAATTTCTAATTCTTCCAAGGTGTCAGGTAAGGTTTCACCCTGAGCTAAACATCCCTTCAGGGCTGGAACTTCTGCAACATAACCCCCTTCTTCACTGGGATAAATCACAATCGGGTAATTCATAGTTACGCCTCTTCATCGGTTTGGTTATCTGTTGGCTCGATCAATTCAATGACTCGTTTAACGTAGATTGTCTTAACTTTGTTGTGATGAACTGGAATGACGAATGTCACTCCATTTTTAGTAAAAATATGATGGCTCCCAGTAATGCGATCGAGGACAAATCCTTCCTGTTCTAAAAGAGTCTGAATATCTGAGAATGTTGCATTTTTGGGGTTGTTTTTCAAGCGATCGCGTAGCTTTTCTCGTTTACTCATGATGATGAGACTCCCGGCTACTCCTCGAATTTATCAATCTCAGAGGGAACCTGGCAGGATTCTATGTGATACCGAACCACTCCTGCATCATTTGCAAGTTGACTTGATCTTTATCGATCTAGCCCTCATTGCCCGTATTGCAAGCGGTCTTCCAGACTACAGGCAAAATTTACCGTTTGACCGGATCAGGTAATTTTTTTTCAGATCATTTTACGCCCAAGCTTGGGAGGGCAATTCTAAACTGCCCTCTCCACTTTAAGCCACCCAAGTCCGGCGTTAACTGTCCTCAGCCTCAACGTCTGGCGATTCGACGATCGCGTCTGAAACCTCGATCACCTCAACTTCAACAGTAGTTGCTTCTAGCCCAGCTTCAGTTTCAGCGATCGCGGTTTCTGCTTCGGTGCCGTCTTCATCCGCCGTCAGTTCTTCCTCGTTCGAGACGGGAATAATGGTAGCGGCGGCGATTTCGTCGTCTTCATCCAGACGTTGTAGCCGGACTCCGGAGGCGGCGCGGGATTGGCAGGAAATGGCATCGACGGACTGCCGAATGATGATGCCCCGGCTGGTAATCATCATCAGTTCATCACCGGGATTGACGATGCGTAAGGCCGACATGCGATCGCCCGCTTTCCGAAACTTGGTAGCAACAATCCCCATGCCAGCGCGATTTTGCAGGCGGAATTGGGACATGGGCACCCGTTTGCCATAGCCACTGGCCGTCACAATCAAAATCCAGGGTCCGGCGGGGACAGCGGTGGTCGCTTCTGTGGTTTCGGTGGTATCCGTGACTTCTTCATTGCCGTTGAGGGCTTCCTCGTCACCGGGATCGCCTTCGAGGGCAGCTTCCAAATCGGCCACGATGTCACTGGGGAGAATGTCCAACCCCACGAGGCGATCGCCTTCTCGCAAGTTCATCGCCCGTACGCCGCGAGTGGCCCGTCCCAGGGGTCGCAGTTGCTCATGGCTGGCGCGGAAGTGGATCGATTTACCCTGGGTGGAGCCAATGATAATCGTATCTTCGGCACGGGCTCGCCGCACCCACCGCAGTTGGTCGCCCTCTTCTAGAGAAATGGCAATCAGGCCATTGGTGCGGATGTTGCTGAAGGCTGCGAGTGCCGTTTTCTTGATGTAGCCCTTGGCCGTCAGCATCACCAGATACTCGTCTTCCAAGAATTCGGAGACGGAGACGATGGAGGTAATTTTTTCGACGACGGGAATCGGCAACAGTTGGACGATGGGGGTGCCGCGAGAGGTACGGGAACCCATCGGAATTTGATACGCCCGGACGCAGTAAACCACGCCGCGATCGCTAAACAGCAACACGCTGTCATGATCCCGGCAGGCCAGGAAATGCTCCACGCCATCATCTTCTTTCATCCGGGTGCCCGCTTTGCCGCGAGTCGCCCGATTTTGCGATTCAAAGGTGTTGACGGGCATCCGCTTGATGTAGCCCTGTTCCGTCACCAGAATGATTGCGCGTTCGTTGGCAATCAGGTCGGCTTCCGCAATCTCATCTTCCGACTGTTCGATCACGGTGCGGCGCGGGGTGGAATAAGCCGTCTTGACTTCACCCAACTCGGTTTCAATGATCAGAAGAATCCGTTCGCGGCGCGCCAGGATGTCTTGCAGGTCGGCGATCTGGCGTTGCAGTTCTTCGTGTTCCTGCTGAATTTTCTCCGCTTCGAGAGCCGTCAGGCGGCGTAACTGCATTTGCAGAATGGCATCTGCTTGCGCATCAGATAAGCCGTACTGAGCAATCAACTCTTGTCGTGCCGTGGGTGCATCCGCTGCCCGCCGAATCAGTTCAATGATGGCATCCAGATTCGCGAGGGCAATCAGCAAGCCTTGCAGGATGTGATCGCGGTCTTCCGCTTTCCGCAATTGGTACTGGGTCCGGCGAACGATCGTTTCAATCCGAAAATCCAGGAAGACGTGCAGGAATTGGTTCAGGGTCAGGAGTTGGGGCTCCCCGTTGACCAGCGCCAGCATGTTTGCACCGAAGTTGGATTGCAGCGGCGTTTGTTTATACAGATTGTTGAGCACGACACGGGGATAGGCATCGCGCTTCAGTTCGATGACGATCCGCATGCCATCGCGATCGCTCTCATCTCGAATATCCGAAATCCCTTCCAGGCGGCGTTCGTTCACCATTTCGGCAATGCGTTCAATCATCGCTGCCTTATTCGTCTGGTAAGGCAGTTCGGTGATGATAATCGCCTCGCGATCGGGTCTGCCCCGCTGCTCCAGGGTTTCGATACTGGCCACGCCTCGCATGATGATCGACCCACGCCCAGTGGTGTAGGCTTCCCGGATGGCGGACAAGCCCAAGATCTGCCCGCCCGTGGGGAAGTCGGGACCGGGGATGTACTGCATCAACTCCAGATCGGTCAGAGTCGGGTTGTGGATCAACGCGATCAAGCCATCCACCAGTTCCCCTAAGTTGTGGGGCGGAATGTTGGTCGCCATCCCCACGGCAATCCCGGAGGAGCCATTCAGCAGCAGTTGGGGAAACCGCGCTGGGAGGACTAAAGGTTCTTGCTGCGACCCGTCAAAGTTATCGGCAAAATCAACAGTTTCCGCTTCGATGTCCTGCAACATCGCGTTGGTGGTCAGGGGACGCAGCCGCGACTCGGTGTATCGCATGGCGGCGGGGGGATCGTTATCGACCGAGCCGAAGTTACCGTGACCGTCGATCAGCGGCGATCGCATCGAAAAATCTTGCGCCATCCGCACGAGGGCATCGTAAACGGCGGTGTCACCGTGGGGATGGTATTTACCGAGCACTTCCCCGACCACCCGGGCGCATTTCCGGAAGGGGCGATCGGGGGTCAAGCCGAGTTCGTGCATGGCATACAGAATGCGGCGATGCACGGGCTTCAGTCCATCTCTGGCATCGGGGAGCGCTCGCCCGACAATCACGCTCATTGCGTATTCCAGGTAAGACCGCTGCATTTCGTTCCGCAAATCGGTGGGAACAATCCGGTCTTGAGGCGATTCCTGGGAGAACGTCATACGTTAAAAAGACTCCGAGATTCGGGTGCGATTAATTGTAGATGAGGACAACCCATTTGAAACCGCGATCGCGGCTCCAACTGCCCAATTTGCAAAGGACTCATCAACCTATTGATTCTATCACGCAGCGTCAATCTCAGGGCGGCGATCGCGCCCCTGTCAACGAGGTCAAAAATTCGCTACCCAAATCTTTTTTAACGCCAGAATCGACGGTTCAATTGCAGTCAAAAATGACCCTTTTACACCTCAATGGGCGATCGCGGGACGGGACTGGTTTGGCTAACTGGAATCGTGATGCTAAATTCGGTGCCCATGCCCGGCACCGAGTGACATTCTAAACTCCCCTGGTGGCGATCGTGGATAATTTGGTAACTAATGGATAAGCCTAATCCCGTCCCTTTGCCAACTGGTTTAGTGGTGAAAAAAGGGTCAAATAAGCGAGATTTCAACGTGGCAGGAATGCCCGTGCCATTGTCGAGAAAGCGGATTTGAATCTGACCATTGGGCAATGTTTCCGTCTGAATCCAAATCGTCGGCACGCTCTGTTCTTGTAGTTTTTCTAAATCAAATCCTCGCTGTAAAACTCGCTGAATTTTTGATTCTAATGCCATCGTAGCGGTAGGGTTTTGCTCAAAGAATTTGGGACTATCTTCTAACGCATCGATCGCATTCGCCAGAATGTTCATAAACACCTGATTCAGTTGCCCTGGGTAACACTCCACGGGGGGCAAATTCTGATAATCGCGAATGAGTTGAATTTTATTCCCTTTTTTCGATTGCAAGCGATGTTGCAAAATTAACAACGTGCTATCAATGCCCTCATGGATATTCACGACTTTCATATCGGCTTCATCAATCCGCGAAAAGTTGCGGAGCGAAACCACAATTTGACGAATGCGATCGACCCCCATTTGCATGGAAGTAATTAATTTCGTGAAATCCTCCATCAGAAAATCCAGATCGCTGGTATTAATTCGCGATTGCAAGGGTGGGGCGGGGCTGGGATAACACTGTTGATAGATTTCCACCAAATTCAGTAATTCCTGGGCATACTGACTGGCGTAACTCAAATTGCCGTGAATGAAGTTAATCGGATTGTTAATTTCATGGGCAATACCTGCCACTAATTGCCCTAGAGAGGACATTTTTTCAGTTTGAATCAGTTGGCTTTGGGCTTCCTGAAGTTGTTGCAACGTCGTTGCGAGTTCGGCGTGCGATCGCTGGAGTTCAGCCGTCCGCTCTTCGACTTGCTGTTCCACCGATTGCAGCAACGTCTGCATTTTGGCATTGGCCGTCATCAACTCCTGGGAACTCACTTCTAAAGTGCGTTCGACACGGGTCAGATCTTCATCCGCCTGGTGGTAGGTCTGGTCGATCGCCGCCATAAACGGATGCCAGGCTTCAGGAATATTGGAAATTTCCCCAAAGTGCCGCCGAATCTGGCGTTGCAGCAACCGATGGGTAATGGAATTGCTCATATTAAAGATCGCTTAAAGGTCGGGGAAAACCAGGGAACCAGACGACTTGCGGCGATGGTTTAGACCTCAGCCAAGGTGGTGATCGTCATAGTCTGGTTGTGCAGTTCACAGGATGCCCCAGGTGCAAAGGGGGAAATTTCGCCGTAAGAATAAAATCCTGCCAACATCGTATCACCGCCCAAAACCTCTTGCACCCCTTCCACTTCTTCCTCAATCCGCTGTTTCAGCAGCAACTTGCGCCCCACACAACTGATCAGCAGGGCTAAGGTCGGCGGTTGCTCCGCTAAATTCTGGAGGCTCACGGTGGCGGCTTGCATCGCGCCATCCACCAGGCGATCGAAACTGGCTTTCATCAGTTGCGCCTGACTGCCAATCGGCACATCGCCAGCAAACGTGAGGCTTTGGTCGGCTTCGTTAATCGCCAGAATGGTGCGGACGCGGGGGCGATCGCTATGGTCATCCCGCACACTCAAGGGAAACAGCAGTCCCGAAGCAGGCAATTCCGCCGCATGATCACCCAAATATTTTTTGTAGAGTGCTAAAGCGGGTTCGCCATCCAACTCATACAGCACATTGCCCTCGGATTTGGTAATCCAGCGTTCGGGGCCAAAGGGTTGCCAGCCGCCCAGCGATCCGTAGCCCACCCGCAAGCGATCGCCATACAACCCCAGCGCCACAATTTTGCCCGCCGCACAGGTGCCATTCCACAACACGCAGGTTTGCTGGAAGCGATCGCCATCGCCCGCCAGTCCCCCCGTAATCGTGACGTGGGGCGGCAGATGTTGCATCACCCCACGCACCAAATCACTACCATTGACCTGGAGGCCATCAGAGAGCAAAAAGACATGAGCCAAGTTCGTCGGATCAATTAACTGACCGAGGCGATCGCCTGCCGCAAAACTGGTTTCCTGGGGTTGCAGCGCCACCTCTACACCTTTGATCGTCGTGTGCTCAAACTGGATCGCCGTTGCTACCAGGGAATCATCCACCACTTGCGTGTGCCAAATTTCTCCCGCGGTGGAACAGCCCATCATCTGAGCATTGGGATAGCGCGATCGCAATTCCGCCTGATAGTCGTTACTTTGCAAGGTCGCTAAACTGCCAAAGAGCAGCACCAACTGCGCCTCTGCCAAACGATCTACGGTGTCCATTGACTGCCAGCCAACTTCCGGTTGCCAGTGGTGTTGCCGAACCTGCATGCGTACCCCTCCCAATAATGAAGCTGATGATGTCAGAATTCCCGATCGCCCCACGCAAACCACACAAAAAATGAGTTGCCGCAGAAAAATTGCAAAAAAAAATGTGGAAGCGTTGCGGAATCGATACAGGATTACCGCAATCGCGCGGGGTAGCATTAAGAATCGTTTCAGCCTGGCCCCCGTGATCTGGTCTGAAGTCTTGTTGAATCGCCGCAGTAGTAGGTTTTGCAGGGGTTAGCGAGATCGCCAGCCCAATTGCAACGATTGGCAACACTCCGCCGCCCGGTCTGCTCGTTTTGAGACAATCGATAGGCTAGAAAACAGGCGATTCAACCCGGACGAGGCATTTTATGAAATTGGCTTACTGGATGTACGCTGGTCCCGCGCACATTGGCACTCTCCGCATTGCCAGTTCGTTTAAGAACGTACACGCAATTATGCACGCGCCCCTCGGCGATGATTATTTCAATGTCATGCGCTCGATGCTGGAGCGGGAACGAGACTTTACCCCAGTCACCGCCAGCATTGTCGATCGCAATGTCTTAGCCCGTGGCTCGCAGGAAAAAGTGGTGGACAACATCACCCGCAAGGATGCGGAAGAACACCCGGATTTGATTGTGCTAACTCCCACCTGCACCTCCAGTATTTTGCAGGAAGACCTCCAGAATTTCGTCGATCGCGCCCAGATTGAAGCCAAAGGTGATGTGTTGCTGGCGGATGTCAACCATTACCGGGTGAACGAACTACAAGCGGGCGATCGCACCTTGCACCAAATCGTTCATTACTACATCGAAAAAGCCCGCAAGAAAGGGGAACTGCCCACCCGCAAAACCGCCCAACCCTCGGTCAACATCATCGGCACTTCTACCCTCGGCTTCCACAACCACCATGACTGCACCGAACTGAAGCGGCTGATGGCAGATCTCGACATTACCGTGAATGCGGTGATTCCGGAAGGGGCTTCGGTACATGAGCTGAAAAACTTGCCCCAAGCCTGGTTTAACCTCGTCCCCTACCGAGAATTGGGGACGATGACGGCAGACTACCTGAAGCAAGAATTTGGGATGCCCTGTGTCGATATCACCCCGATGGGCGTGGTGGAGACAGCACGGTGTATTCGAGCCATTCAAGCAATTCTCAATGCGAACGGGGCGGCTGTCGATTACGCAGCCTTCATCAACGAACAAACACTCCACGTGTCGCAAGCCGCCTGGTTTTCGCGTTCCATCGACTGTCAAAATTTGACGGGCAAAAAAGCCGTCGTCTATGGCGATAGCACCCACGCTGCCGCCATTACCAAAATTTTGGCGCGGGAGATGGGGATTAAAGTCGTCTGGGCTGGCACCTTCTGTAAGTACGACGAGGAATGGTTCCGGCAACAGGTGGGCGAATATTGCGACGAGATCATCATCTCGGAAGATCACGGGGTGATTGGAGACGCGATCGCCAAAGCGGAACCCGCTGCCATCTTCGGCACCCAAATGGAGCGGCATGTCGGTAAACGGCTGGACATTCCCTGCGGCGTGATTTCCGCCCCCATCCACATCCAGAACTTCCCGATCGGCTACAAACCCTTCCTGGGTTACGAAGGCACCAACCAAATCGTGGATCTGATCTACAACTCCTTCACCCTGGGCATGGAAGACCATCTGCTAGAAATCTTTGGCGGCCACGACACGAAAGATGTCATCACCAAAACCATTTCCGCCGACTCCGACATGGCCTGGAGCAAAGACGGACAAGCCGAACTCAACAAAATCCCTGGGTTTGTGCGCGGCAAGGTCAAACGCAACACCGAGAAATTCGCCCGCGATCGCAACATTGATGTGATTACCGCTGAAGTGTTGTATGCGGCGAAAGAGGCAGTCGGGGCGTAGGAGAAGGGAGGGAGAGGAATGGGAGGGAGGAGGAGGGAGAAGACATGCGTCAGGAGGGGAAGAAATCTGGGAAGCTGATCGCTGGCACCCTTTCGACCCGCCTGACTCCTTCCTTCCTCTCCCTTCCTTTCTCGCCCTTCCCCTCCCTTATCTAACCGTCTTAAAGCTATCCACCTTCTCCGTAAACCCGTCAACGAAGATGCTGAGCACCGATCGCTGGCGGGTTTTGATGTTGGCGCTGACGGACATGCCTGATTGCAGGCGGAGGTCACGACCATTGGACTTGAGGCCATTGGTGTCGTTGAGGCGGACTGTGACGGGGAAGCTGGCAAAGGGGCGGGTTTGAGTGGGGGGGAGGGCATCGGAACCGATGGATTCAACCACACCTTTCAAGTCGCCAAATTCGCTGAAGGGGTAGGAATCAATCCGGACATCGACGGGTAAGCCGACTTTGATGAAGCCGATATCTTGATTGGGGACAAAAAGTTCGACTTTGAGCGCATCCTTGGGCACGACTTTCAACACGGGTTCGGCGGTGGTCGCCACAAAACCTTTCCCGGAAGCCTTCAGATCAAAGATGGTGCCATCGACGGGAGCCAAGACGGACTGGTATTTAAGGGTCTGTTCGGCTTGCTTCAGTTGACCGTCAATTTCAGCCACTTTCTTTTCGTTCTCGACGATCGCCTTATTCAAGTTGCCATCAATTTCGGCAATATTTTTCTCGTTCTGCGCAATTTTTGTGAATAAATCCTGTTGCGACAACGCCATCGTATTTTGCAATTTTTGTTTGGCCTGGGCGATCGCCAGTTGCAAGCGGTTCTGTTCTTCCTGCAACTGATTTACTCGTGCCTGACTGTTCTTGACTTCCTGCTCCTGCCGCAAATATTGAATGCGAGGCACTCCGCCTGCCGCTGCCACCGCTCCCAGGTCATTGAAAATCCCTTCGTTAATCTGCAAAATTTCTTTTGCCGTCTTGTATTGCCCTTGCGCCTGAGCCAACTGCCGTTCCAATTGGTTTACTTCCAGCCGCGCCGTTTGCTGACGGGTGGCCACCTCTGACGAACTGGCTTGCAACCGTAAGCGTTGTTCTGGGGTGAGGGTCATGCCCTCCGTGGAACCCGTCAGTTGCGCCCGAAACAGAGCGTTTTCGGCAACCAGTGCCGCTCGACTTTTGGTTAAAGCCGCCATCTCCGGGGGCAACTTCGCGATCGCGGTGGGGCTGAGGGCGATCGTCCCCGGATTGCCCATCTCCTGCCGATAAAACTGGGTTTCAGTCTGTAAAGCCTTCCGAATCTTCTTCAAGGAGGCCAATTGCGCCGTGGCGGTTTCCTGATTCAAAGTCAACAACACTGCGCCTTTGGTGACGCGATCGCCGTCTTTCACATTCACCGTTTCCACCACGCCATTCAACGGCACCCGCACCTCGCGCACCGTCCCTTTCGGCTCCAGTTGGCCCGTCGCCGACACCGCTTCTTCAATCCGCGCCAAGGCTGCCCAGAGCACTGTGAAGGTCGTTACCCCGACAATACCCCAAACCACTGCTCGCGACCACTTGGGCGATCGCCGCAAAATCACCGACTGGTCAAACGGAGTCCGCATGGCAGTGAACCACTCCATCACGACAGAGAACTTGTGCAACAATAGCCTACACGATCTCACCCCGACCGCCTACTCTCGCCGCTACTTATGCCCTCATCCACCCTGATTACCCTGACCCAACGTCTGCCCCTACCCCCCAACCAAACCGTCTCGCTGCTGCTGGCCTTAACCGCAGAAGACCGGACGCGATCACGCCATCGGTTTACCACAGAGGATGGTCAGCCTGTCTTTTTGCAATTGCCGCGCGGGACGGTGCTGCAAGATCGGGATGTGTTGCGATCGGAAGATGGCGTGTTGGTGCAGGTCGTTGCCAAGCCGGAACCCGTGTTGACCGTGACGGCAAATTTCCCGCTGCAACTGTTGCAAGCTGCGTATCATTTGGGGAACCGCCATGTGCCCTTAGAAATTACGGCGAACTACTTGCGGCTGGCACCCGATCCGGTGCTGCAAGACTTACTCCAGCATCGGGGGTTGTCTGTGCGGGCGGAAGTGTGCCCCTTTCAGCCGGAAGCAGGGGCTTATGGCGGTCATCATCACGGAGAATCAGAACCTTGAATGCCAGTCTGCTGCCGTTATTGCAACTCGTCAGTCCCGCTTTACCCGTGGGCGCTTACAGTTACTCAGAAGGGTTAGAGTCGCTCGTGGAAACGGGGGTGATGACGAACCAGGCAGGGCTGGAACAGTGGCTCACTGCCGAGTTACAACGGGGGTCAATCCGACTGGAAGCGGCGGTGATGGGACGCTGTTATCAGGCGATCGCCACTGCTGACATGGCCCACCTGTGTGCATGGAACTGCTGGCTCTCCGCCGTCCGCGAAACCGAGGAAATCCGGCATCAGAGTTGGCAAATGGGGCGATCGCTGTTGAAACTATGGCTCGATCTGCATCCTGATTTGGGCGATGGTCTGCCGCTCGACACCTGGCAGGAAGAAGGCTGTCACTTTGCGACGGCATTTGCGATCGTGGCGCAGCAGAGCCAGATTGATCTCGAAACGGCACTCCTGGGTTATCTCTATAGTTGGGCGGCGAATCTCGTCAGTGCGGGGGTGAAGCTGATTCCGCTGGGGCAAACTGCCGGACAGCAAACCTTGCAAAACCTTTATCCTGTGCTGACGGAAGCTACTGCTACGGTGCTGCAATTACCGGACGAGGCGCTGGAAACCTGTGGCTGGGGCTTGGCGATCGCCAGTATGACCCACGAAACGCAGTACAGCCGCCTCTTTCGCAGCTAGACTTATAGCGATAAAAATCATTAATCGCTCTAATAGTGTGAATGAACAGAAGAAAAGTTTAAAAAAGCTTGATAAGCGTTTACATTGCTTTACTTTAGAATTAGTTTTTTTCTACAAGGCTAGAGAGTTTGTCCTTGGGGTATTCTGAGCTGGATTGGCTTGTCCTGCTCAAAGTTTCTGGTTGAGTCAAGATCGTATTCTCGTGTTGTCTGATGCAAAAGTTAGATTCGCAAGCAATCTTATCCGCCTATCAAGAGGGTCGCAGAGATTTTAACGCAACGGATTTAAGTCAAGCCGATTTATTTGCCGCTCATTTACCGCAGGTGAGTTTGGCGCATTGTGATCTCACGCAAATTCACATCCCCTACGCCAACCTCAGTCAAGCCAACTTTCAACAGGCCATTTTATACGGTGCCGAATTAAGTCATAGCGAACTGTACCAAGCGCAGTTCAAAGGCGCGAATTTGTCCGCCAGTAAGCTGTCACGCGCCAGTCTGAGATTTGCCGACTTGACAGATGCGGATCTGACCGGCGCCGATCTACAGGCGGCAGACCTCAGTCATGCCAACTTGACGGGCGCTAACTTGCAGAATGCGAATCTCTCCAATTGCAATCTGGATCAGGCCAATTTCACAGGAGCCAAGTTAACCGGAACAAATTTCTTCCGATCGCAAAATGTCAACTTTGAAGGCGCGATCATTGATACCACAACGACGTTCCCCGATGGACATCGCTCGCCAGACCCCTAATCCTGCTCAAAAGTGCGCCCTAATGCCGCCGGGGGGATACTGTGAATGGCTTGTGCTGCTGCCCGACTGAAGCTGGGGGGGAGTAACCTGAGCGATCGCGTCACCCAATCATTGGAAGTCAACACCAGAAACAAAATCATCAGGACAAAGGGCGCGACGGTAAACACCTGCGTTGGCACGTTGGGAATGGTACTCTGCGCCACACTCGCCAACGATTGCAGAATCCCAAATAGATAACAACTGAGCGCCACCCGGAGCGGATTCCAGCCACCAAAAATGACGATCGCCAACGCTACCCACCCATAACCTGCCGTATGGCGATAGCTCCAGCCCGCTTTAAAGTCCAGGGAAAAAGCCGCCCCCCCAATGCCCATCAGCGCCCCGCCCAACAAGGTGTAGCCATAGCGCATCAAAATCACATTGGTGCCTCGCGCAAATGCCGCTGCGGGTTGTTCCCCGATCGCCCGTAACACCAGTCCGGGCCGAGTGCGATAGAAGTAAATGACCGCCCCAATAATCAACACATAACTGAGGTAGACGAGGAGATCGCTTTGAAAGAACAGTCGCCCGATGACGGGAATGTCTTGGAGCAGCGGAATTTTGAAGCTGGGCACCGTTGGTCCCGGCACCCGCACGAACGGCGATCCCAAAAAGGAGGACAGGTCAACCGCCAGGAGTGCCAGCACAAACCCGATCGCCACCTGAGATTGCTTTAACGTCAGCGCTCCAAATGCGACGATCGCCGCGATCGCTGCCCCCACCACTGCTGCCCCGGCAAACCCCAGGAGCAAACTCGGCGTGTTCCCCAGTCCCTCCGTCGTTTTGGCGATCGCAAAGCCTGCCATCGCACTCAGCATAATCGTCCCCTCAGCCGAGAGATTAATCACCCCCGCCCGTTCTGTAAACGTTTCCCCAATGCAGGCAAAGACGAGAGGGGTAGAGGTGGCGATCGCAACCGACAGAATCGGGATGAGCGGGGAAAAGTCCATAGGGCGGGAGGGGAGGAATGGGCAGGAGGAGAGGAATGGGGTTGTAGAGACGATGCCGCTGGCTCGTCTCTCCGGATTGATGGGGTTTAACGGGCTAAAAATGCAACCTTAGGCGGGATCGGATCTTCGACCACGCCAATGCCTGTGAAATTCCAGCGTTTCATTAGACTTTCGACCTGGGTGCCTGGAATCGATTCCACCGCAAAGCGATCGGCGATATCTCTGCCGTGGGTATTGAGATAGGTCAAGGCTTCAAAATGTTCGCGAAACAGCAACACATAGCCAGGATCAACGACATCCGGCGTGGGCTGACTTAACCGCGCCACCAGGTATTGCCCATCAGCCCGCGATCGCACGAGATAATACGTTTGCGTCAACATCAGGTATCATCTCCCAACTTAATGCGCGGATCGACGACTTTTAAGAGCAGATCAGCCAGCAGGTTACCAAGAATCAGCAAGGCCGCCCCCATCATCAAACTCGCCATCACCAGATACAAATCCTGCGCCAGCAATGCCTGATAAATCAGCCGTCCCAAACCGGGCCAGTTGAAAAAATATTCAGTAATAAAGGCTCCGCTTAACAAGGCGGCGAATTCAAACCCCAGGAGGGTGATCAGCGGGTTGACGGCATTTCGTAAGGCATGGACGTAAATCACCCGATTTTCTGGCAGTCCTTTCGCCCGTGCCGTCTGGATGTAATCTTGCCGCAACACATCCAACAGTTGCCCACGAGTGATTCGCTGTAAGCCCGCAAAGCCTGTCACACTCAGGGCAATGGTGGGCAAAATCATGTGCCAACCAATGTCCAAAATTTTGCCGAGTAGGGTGAGGTCTTCAAAGTCGATGCTGGTCATGTCCCCAACGGGGAATAGTGGCGTAGTGTTTTGGGCAAAAATCAGCAGCAGCAGGGCAGCGATGAAACTGGGAAAGCCTTGTCCGACATAACTGAGGACGCGAAAGATGCGATCGATCAGTTTGTTTTGATTCACCGCCCCAATGATGCCCATCGGCACCGCGATCGCCCAGGTCACAATCAAGGACGAGATCGCTAACAGCAGTGTTGCCGCCACCCGTTCCCAGAGGAGCGAGGACACGGGTCGGTTGTAGACAAAGCTGGTGCCAAAGTTGCCCTGTGTCACGACTTGCCGTAACCATAGCCAATATTGCTGCGGCCAGGGTTTATCGAGGCCAAATTGTTGACTCAGTTGTTGCAACCGTTCGGGCGAAATCTTGGGATTTTCTTTGAGCGCACTCAAATAATCCCCCGGCGCAATCTGGATCAGCAAAAAGCACAGCATGGAAGCCAGCAGGAGTGTCACTAACCCTTGCAGGATGCGCTTCACAATGTAGGCAAAGGTATCCCCTGCCAAAAAGGCCAGCAATCCATCCCAGCTAGCCTCCAATCGACTCCGAACCGAACTACTCATGGGTCTACGATGATGCTTGGGACTGGTTTCCAGTGTAATCGGTCAGCGCTAATCCCCCAAATATTCCACCAACGTAATAATCGGCACATCGGGTAACTTGGCGCGCCCTTTCAAGTCCACCAGCTCGATCACGAAAGCACAACCGACGAGAGTGCCGCCTGCTTGCTGGATCAGTTGCGCCGTTGCGCCTGCCGTCCCGCCCGTAGCAATCAAATCATCCACCATCAGGACTTTCGCACCGGGAGGATAAACCGCATCCTGGTGGACTTCCAAGCGATCGCTCCCGTATTCCAGCTCATAATCGATCGCGTGGACAGCGGCTGGGAGTTTTCCAGGCTTCCGCACGGGAATGAAGCCGGCATTCATTTTGGGAGCCAATGCCGCGCCAAAGATAAAGCCGCGAGATTCCATCCCGGCAATAAAGTCGGGAGCCAGATGCTCACACTTTTCTGCTAGTAGGGCGATCGTGTACTCAAACCCTTTGGCATCTCGCAACAGGGTCGTGATGTCTTTGAAGGAAATACCGGGTTTAGGGAAATCTGGCACTTCCCGAATCAGGGATCGAATATCCATAAAATCTGCCGCCTGGGATCATGTAATACCAGTGGTTTATATCAGATCTTGGACACCGGATGTTGTAAAGCACACCGCGATCGCGGATCAATGTCACTGCCCGGAAATTAACCGCCTGCGGCAAAAGTGCCCATGACCAGGATCGATAGCAGAATACCGGGAGAGAGCATGAGCACCAGCATGAGCAGATCGTGAGTGTTCATAGAATTCCTGAAGACTAGACTGAGAGAATCTGTTCTCATCCTAGTGAGATTCACGGAATTGCAGGCAGGTCAGGCATTGAGAAAAGCTGAAGATTTGGGAGACACAGGGCATGGAACTGACGGCGGCGTTGAAGGAATGGCAGGTGGCAGTGCAGGCGTTGGAGCAGGGGGAAACCATTTTGCTGCTGCGGAAGGGCGGCATTCGTGAGAGCGGCGGTAAGTTTACGGTGGAACGCGATCGCGTCTGCCTCTATCCCACGTTCGAACATCAGCAGCCCGCATTACTCAAACCGCCCTATGCCGATCGCGTTCAGCCAGTGGCTTCCGGTTGGCATCCCGAAACAGTGCGGATTGGAGCCTGGGCGATCGTGACCGACGTTTTTCCCATTCAAGCTGAAACGGCTGTGATGGCACTCCTCCCTCACCACATCTGGAATGAGCAGTTTGTTAGAGAGCGGTTACTTTGGAAACCGACCCAACCGCTGTGGGTGCTGGCCTTACGAGTCTACCAACTGGAGCAAGCCCACCTCATCCCCTATTCATCGCACTATGGTGGCTGCAAATCCTGGATGGAATTGGAAACGGCGATCGCCACAGATCCCTGTCATCCCGTCTTATCGGACTCCGCTTACGCAGAACAACTGGATACAATCCGAGCTTTGGTGGCGTAGGCGGGTGTGATCTTGTCCGCACAAGTCTGGTCGTAGCGCGAGTCTCGGGAACAATCCAGGATTCTGGGCTTGGGTGGCAGCCCCCCAAACCCCCCGAATTCAGGGGACGGCTGCGTCCCCCGAACCCCCTCCAGAGGGCAACGCTGGGGCTTCGCAGCAAGGCACTGGTTGTGACGTTGTGGGGATCACCCCTGGATCTCAATAATGTCTACGAAAGCCGCATGAGCCGACCTGCTCGGAGGTAGATGGTCCATTGGACGGGGAGGGTTGGGGTGTTGCCCCAGGCGGCGACGAGCGGTTGGGCGATCGCGTTCAGAGCCTCGGCCCCTTGTTGTTCCCGAAAGCGTTGAGTGCCCGACAAACTTTGGAGATAGCCCAGTAGATCGGTGATAGTCCAGTCGGCGTGCATGGTGAAGGACGGGGTGGGCAATTCCGCAAAGGGGAAGGGAATGGTGGTGTAGCGTGCCCAAATGTGGCTAATTTCGGGTGCAAAGTAAGGATAGACTAACTCGCGAAATTGGGTGAGTTGCGCCAGTAGGGTGGGGTCTGCCGTGGGTAATTCGACATCGGTATAACACCAGACCGCGATCGCGCCGTGGGGTTGCAAGACGCGTCGCGCTTCCGCATAAAACAAGTCCCAGTTCAACCAATGCAGCGCCAAACCGACCGTAATGAGATCAACGGAGGCATTTGCCAAAGGAGTCTGTTCGGCGGTCGCGACAGCGTATTCCACTTGGGGATGGGCGATCGCGTGAGTAATTTGAGCCGCACTGGCATCGGTCGCGATGATGCGCTGAAAGTAAGGCGTGAGACCAATCGCTACCTGACCATTCCCCGTGGCACAGTCCCAAACGGTGTCATGGTGCGGGACTAACTCACTCAAATAGTGAAACAGCGCGGCTGGATACGCCGGACGATGCTGGGCGTAAATTTCGGCGTGGTTGGAAAAATAGTCTTTGAAGGTCATTTGTAAATTTTTTTGAACGT
>JAIXVO010000759.1 GCA_027482985.1 Cyanobacteriota bacterium | reverse complement strand
TGCAGGAGGTATTTCCCGATCTGCTGGATTCCGCTTTTCCGAAAATCTATGCCGATGTGGTGCGTTCAGGCCGCGAGCGGGATTTGGGCGAAGTGCGCTATGGCGATCGCAAAATTCCCCATGGGGTCTATGCCATCAAAGCTTTTCCGCTGCCGAATCAGTGTGTGGGGTTGGTGTTTGAAAATATTAGCGATCGCAAACAAGCTGAGGATGCCTTGCAACAGAGTGAAGCTCGCTTCCGGGTGGTGGCCGAAACCGCATCCTGTGCCTTTATGGTGTATCAGGGCAACCATCTGAAATATGTGAATCCGGCGACGGAAAAAATTACGGGTTACTCCCGCGACGAACTGATGACGTTGCCGTTTTGGGAGTTGGCGCATCCAGACTATCGGGCTTTGGTGCGCGATCGCGGGTTAGCGCGGCAACAGGGTCAAATGGTGCCGAACCGTTACGAGATTAAAATCATCACCAAAGCGGGGGCCGAACGCTGGGTGGATATGACCGCTGGCTCTGCCTTCTTGAACGGGCAACCCGCCGCCCTCGCCACCGCTTACGACATCACCGAACGCAAGGCCGCAGAAGCAGAACTTCAGCGGGCGGCAAATCGGGAACGGCTGCTGTCGGAAACGGCCCTCCGCATCCGGGGGTCGTTGAACCTGGAAGAGATCTTGCAGACGACGGTGGCAGAAGTCAGAGAATTCTTACGGGCCGATCGCGTTTTTGTCGCCCAATTTGCCGAGCATGATGTGTGTCATACGGTGGCGGAATCGGTTGATCCGCAATGGGCTTCCATTTTGGACTGGGACGCTGATAGTTGTTCCGTCGAGGATGTCCGCCAACTGTTTGAGCACGACTGTGTGCGGGTCGTGAATAACCGCTGTGAAGTGGAGCAAACCCCCTTCTTGAAGGAGTACTACGATCGCTGCCAAATTCAAGCCGGGATGGGCGTACCGATTCGCCTGAATGGGGAAATGTTTGGCGTGCTGATCGTCAACCAGTGTTCGGCACCCCGGCAGTGGCAACCCTTTGAAGTCGATTTGTTGAAGCAACTGGGCACCCACGTCGAAATCGCGATTCAACAGGGGCAACTCTATCAACAACTGCGCTGCCTTGCCAGCAATTTAGAGTGTCAGGTGGAAGACCGCACGCTGGAGCTACGCCACCGGATGCAAGAATTACAACACCTGAATCAAGTCAAGGACGTGTTGTTGCATGCTGTCACTCACGACTTAAGAACTCCAGTGCATGGCATGTTGATGGTCTTGAATCATTTGCATGGCAAATGTGAGGACACCGTCGCCGTGCCGCGCAATATGCTGGAACGGATGATCGAAAGTAGCGATCGCCAACTCAGTTTGTTGAACTCTTTGATGGAAAATCACACGGCTTCCCCCTGTTCCAACCAAACTCTGACGCGGGAGCGTGTGCAGTTTCAGACCGTCGTGCAACAAACCTTGACCGCGTTACAGGAACCTTTAGCCGCGAATCAGGCAACGGTGATCAACGAGGTTGCGTCCGATCTGCCCGCCATTGATGCCGATGCCCCGCGCCTGCAATTTGTGTTGGAAAACTTGCTCCAGAATGCCATCAAACATAATCCCCCCGGTCGCACGATCGCGATCGCGGCGCAAGTCATCCAGCAATCGGATCACACTCTGTTGCAGTGCTCCGTGACCGATGACGGGGTGGGGATGGCAGCAGACCAATGCGATCGCCTGTTTCAACTGTATGTCCGGGGGCTAGATAATCAACGGCTGACGGGCATTGGCGTGGGTTTACATCGCTGCCAGCGGATTATTGCGGCGCATGGTGGCACGATGCAAGTGTCCAGCCAACCCGGTCAAGGTTCCCAGTTCTCCTTTACCCTCCCCTGCCACCCCCCACAAACTTGAGGCGCTGAGATTTACTTAGGCTGCGAGGTAAACTGCACCAGCGGTGTGGCATCCACGGCTACCGTCCCATTTAACCCGGCTGCTGGCGACTCCAATTCGCCGCCCACTGCCACATCTAGAAAGCGGGAGGGATCAGCCGCATTCAGTACCGTTATCGGTTGTTTCAGCTCGGCAGCGGCAGCAACTTCTGCACTGGTCGCATGACGATCTGCGTGACTCGGTTGAAGCGGCTGGGGGACGGGCAGGGTGGCCTCAACCGGAGCGGGTTTTGCCGGTGGTGCTATGAAAATGCGACCGGGCACGGGGACTTGCTGTAACGCCGCTGGGGGATTGAACAATTCTTGCGCAACCGTTGAACTGGCAGACCCGATCGCGATCGCACTGACCGTCACGACGAGGCTTAAATGACGCATGGCTGACCTCCCAAACACACCAGCCATTCAGTTTTTTGCGCAAACCAAATGACTTCGCCTGCATTGTACTGGCGATGGGGAAAAGTGGCGCTGTTGGTTGGGAGGAAAAGGGAGGAGGAGGAAGGAAAAGGGACGGAGAGGGAGTCCGGCGTTACATCAGATTAAATTGGGGGATACTTTAAATCAGGGAAAAGGCTGTTGCTCAGCACTTTGATCTACCGCTCCTGACTTCCCGTCCCTCCCTCCCGCTTCCCGCTCCTCCCTCACACGCCCTTCTCCCCTCTCCCTTGTTCCCGTAGATACGCAAACACACTTTTGTCGCCAATGTCGGGGGGAATCGGTTGCACCGCTTTACGGAGGGCAAAAATTAGGAAGCATACAGCCCATCCCGCTAACAGGCCACGTTCGATCGCGGTGGGCAGTAGCCCTGTGAGATGCCCCAACAGCAACACAGGGACGAGCAGTGTTAAGAATTTAGTTTCCAGGCGATTGAAGCAGACGGCTTCTTTAAAGTAAATGCCAGTCAGAGCCGCGAACAGGAAGCCGACCCCCCAAATGGTGGCGGGTTGTTGGTAAACGGTGACGACGAACGGGCGGGGGTCGAAATGGGCGATCGCGATCGCGGCGATCACGCCAATCGCCCAAAAGACTTGTAACGCCCGATGCAGGGGTTTCATGTAAATGTGAATCGTCCACAGGCTGACCCCTAAGCCCAGACAGAACAGGGAGTACAACCCGCTGACCCAGATCCAGGGATGGGGCAGACTGGGCGACCGCCAAACGATCGCGACGGCAACGGCAAAGGTGATCGCGGCCACCATCAACCCACTGCGATAAATCAGGACTTCGCGGCGATCGTGTGCCTCAATCGTAAATTCACCAAACTGACCTTGATATACCGTTGGTTGAGCCGGAGTCGGATTTGCCGAGAGAGTCATCTTTACACGCCCTTTAAGTTCATTCAACTGGGTGATCCGGAAGTATCTAAATAGAGGGAGTCGAAAGTAAGTGGGATCAGCGATTCTAAGGATATTCAGAGTTCAAGCGCACCAATGAGTGCAACCGCCATGATCGGATATATCAGCCCCTTAAATACCGTCACCTTGCGTCAAGTGGTGAAGCGGATTCTACAATCGGGCAAAATTACCCACGCGGATGAGAAGTTCTTTCTGAGAGCAATGGTAGCAGAAGAACCTTTGACGACGGAGGAAATTGAGCAAGTGCATACAGTCCTCGATCGCCTGCAAATGGGATTATTGAAGGTGGAACCGTAGGGAAGGCCAGCATGCCAACGGAATGGAGCGATCGCCATCCAGCCAAAGAACAGTTGCGACTGGAGGTTTGGACGCAGTTAAAAGCTCAACATGCGTCCCGGCGCGATCCCGTTGGGCATATTCCAAATTTTGTGGGAGCGGAGCAGGCAGCGGAGCGATTGGCGCAAC
>JAIXVO010000055.1 GCA_027482985.1 Cyanobacteriota bacterium | reverse complement strand
GGACAGGTTTATATTTCGCCGATTCAGTGGGTGCAGTTGCCGCCGCAATCAGCGGGGAAAGCGCCCGTGATTTATTACGCAACGCCGATTTATAACCGCAGCGGAGCCGTGCAGGGGATGATTGTCATGACGCTCCTCGTCAAATCCTTTACGGATCAAATTGAGTCAGCGAATGAAGCCCCAGGGGAAATTGCGATTTTAGCGACGCAGCAAGGTCAGTATCTCGTCCATCCCGATCATCCGCTGATTTCCGCCCAATATCGTCATGAGGCCGATACGCTGCAGCAAGATTACCCCGCCGCGATCGCCAATGCCATTTTGACAAATCCCTCTGGGAGCCTGGAAACCGATGCCGATCGCATTATCAGCTACCGCACGATTGGTAAAGGCTTAAATTATCAGATGGTGATGGTTTACGACCTCCCCAAATACACGGTGTTGCAATCGGTCAGTCAGTTGAAACGGGTGGCGCTGGCGGTGGTCTTGTTATCGCTGGGTACGGTGATTGTGGTGGGGGGGGCGATCGTCCGCCGGATTTCGCGCAATCAAACCGGGTTGTATGAACAGGCGCAGGCGGCAGCGATCGCGGCGGCAACGAAAGCCCAAGAAGCAGAACAGGCGTTACACCAGCTCCATCAAACCCAGACGCAACTGGTGCAAACGGAGAAAATGTCGAGTTTGGGGCAGCTGGTGGCGGGGGTTGCCCATGAAATTAATAATCCGGTGAATTTCATTTATGGGAACATCACCCATGTGAACGACTACAGCCAAGATTTATTACAGCTGATTCGGTTGTATCAGCTGAATTACCCGGAGCCGACAGCGGATATTCAGGCCGAAGCAGAGGACATAGATTTGGAGTTTTTGATGGCTGATATGCCGAAAATGCTGGCCTCCATGAAGATTGGAGCCGATCGCATTCGGCAAATTGTGCTGTCGTTACGCAACTTTTCCCGGTTAGATGAGGCGGCAATGAAAGCCGTCGATCTGCACGAAGGGATTGATAACACGTTGCTGATTTTGCAAAATCGCACCAAGCCGCAAGGGAATTTTTCTGGCATCGAAATTGTGCGGGAGTATGGGCAGTTGCCATTGGTGGAATGTTACGCGGGTCCCTTCAATCAGGTGTTGATGAATATTTTGAGTAATGCGATCGATGCGCTGGAAGAGTTGGACACCACTCATCAGAATCCGGATTGGCAACCCCGGATTACGATTGAGACGGAAGCGATCGCCCCGCCGCCCGATTTGCAGGCTCCGGCCTTGCCGCCAGATGTCGCCGCTTGGCCCACCTGGGTGCGGCTTCGGATTCAGGATAACGGCCCTGGCATTCCCGCGCCCACTCGCGATCGCCTGTTTGAACCGTTCTTCACCACCAAACCCGTTGGCAAAGGCACGGGGTTGGGGCTATCCATTAGTTATCAAATTATTACCGAACGTCATCACGGCAGGCTGAGCTGTTTCTCCATGCCGGGGTGTGGCACCGAGTTTCGCATCGAAATTCCGATCCATCCGCCCGGAGCCAATCCGACCACCGATGAGCCCCCGCGATCGCTGACTTCCGTCGGCAGCTAGATCACATGGGTCAGCACCAGCCCTGCAATGCCCGTCGCCAGCAAAATCAGGGGTAAATCAACTGCCGGTTGCCAAATCTGCAAACGCTGATAAACCACCGCTTGAAACGGATACAACAACCACCCAACCGCACTCATCCCCGCGATTACCCCTTGTTCGCCAGCCAGCCAGTAGCCCCCAATCATGCAGGCAAATTGCAGCACGACCTGAATCCCCATCAGCGCACTCATGATAAAAGTTTTGCCCTGAGCCAGTAAGACATTACTGTAGGTCGAGCCCAGGAGCGACACCAACGTCCCCACGGACAACAGTTGCAGAATCCACCCGGCATCCGCATAGCGATCGTCATACAGAATGCCAATCAGGGTTTTACCAAATAGAATGAACACCAGGGAAATCGCCCAATTGATTCCATTGAGCACCAACCGTACCCGTTTGAGGACAGGTTGCAACCGTTCAGGGCGATCGCGTACCAGCTCCGCATAAGAGGGATACAAAACACGATTATTCACCATCCCGGTAATACTGCTGGCTAACTGCGACAGATTGCTCGCAAAGGAATAAACCCCCAAAAAGCCCACACCCAGAATCCGTGGAATCAGGAGGGTACTACCTTGCAGGGCAAAAAAAGTGAATAAGGTACTGACGAAAATCCAGCGCCCAAATTGCTGCAATTCTTGAAAGGCAACGGGGTCCCATTCCCACCGATTCGGGGGACCCGGCAACACCCAATGGCTGAGGCCAACTCGCATCGCACACCCCACCACCGACCCCACCACCAGCGCCCAGACTGCCAAATCTTGTGGGGCATTGAGCGCTTTCACGAGGAAGGCCGCACTCACCATCGCCACAATCCCCGTCACTTGAATCGTGAGATCCAGGATCGTTAACCATTCCAGTTTCAATTTGCGATTAGCCAGCATCCACTTGGTCGAGGTGAAGCCCTGCATCAGAGTGGTTAAGCCCACCACGGGTAACAACGACAGCAAAATCGGTTGGTGGTAGAAACGCGAGACGGGATAGGCCAGCAGACAGGCAACCAGCCATAACCCCAGCGATCGCGCGATCGACAACATCCAGGCGGTATTCAAAAATTTGGGATCTTCGCCGCGATCGCTCTGGATAATATTCGGCCCAATGCCCAAATCCGAGAGCATTTCTAATCCACTCAGGAAGGTGAACACCAGCGCCATCAAGCCAAATGCTTCCGGGAACAACAACCGACTGACAATCAAGTTGCTCACCAGGCGAATCCCCTGACTGGCGGCGAACCCACCGACTGTCCAGGCCGAGCCGCGCAACACGCGTTGCTTCAAAGAGCGTACTGGCGGTTTAAGCTCAGCGGGGGCTGGTTGATCCACAGGATGGGGCATGGGAGGGTTGCAAGATGAAGGAACAAGACAGCAGATAGTACAGCCAATCCCCGCTGGATCAACCCACCTGAAATTCCCGCTGGCACGATTATTCAGGAATCAGCAATCGGGGTGGGGTGAGCCAAAAGATGATGCTCCGACCTACCGTATCATGTGG
>JAIXVO010000692.1 GCA_027482985.1 Cyanobacteriota bacterium | reverse complement strand
TCCGACGGGGATGAATATTGTGGATGTGATGTCCTCGACGATCGCAGAGCGCTGTCTGCAGGCCGTGCAAACCACTTTGCAAACGGGCACCATGCAAACCTTTGAACAACAAATTTGGTTTGACGATCGGATTCAATACGAAGAAACCCGGATTGTCCCTTATCAAGCCGATAAGGTGTTGTGTTTGGTGCGGGATGTGAGCGATCGCAAACAAGCCGAACTGGCCTTACAGGAGAGTGAAAGTCGGCTGCGGCGGTTAGCGGAAAACGTCCCAGGGATGGTGTATCGCTATGTCCGTTATGCCGATGGCAGTCACGCTTTTCCCTATGTCAGTCCGCGCAGTTGGGAAGTGTGTGGCTTGACTCCCACAGCGATTATGGAGAATGCCGATCGCCCCTTTGAGTTGGTGCATGGGGAAGACTTAGCGCGGGTGCAGGCCGAAATTACCACATCTCTGAAACATCCCGACCACATCTTTTTCGTCGAATTTCGGCTAGTCCAACTGGATGGGCAACAGAAATGGATTCAGGCTACCGCCTCAGCCCCCCAGCCGGAACCCAATGGAGCCATGATTTGGGATGGGGTGATGATTGACATTACCGCGCGGAAACAGGCTGAAGCCGCGGCCTGGGAGAGTGAAACTCGGCTCCGCCGCCTAGCTGAAAACGTGCCGGGGATGGTGTATCGCTATGTCCGCCAGGCTGATGGGAGCCATGCCCTGCCTTATGTGAGTCCGCGGAGCTTCGAGATTTTTGGGCTGCCGGCGAGTGCCATTCAAGCCGATGCGGATGTTTTATTTAATGCTTTTTATCAGGAAGATCTGCCCACGATCGCGGCTGAGATTGCCACCTCCATGCAACAGCCTGATCGCCCCTTTTATCTAGAGTTTCGCTTTGTCAAACCCGATGGAGCAGTGCGCTGGTTGCAAGCCACGACCTCCCCCCCCTACCGGGATGAGGCTGGTAGCACCATTTGGGATGGGGTCGCGATCGATATTACTGAGAATAAAGAAGCGCAGGAAGCCCTGCGCGAAAGTCAGCAATTTATTCAACAAGTGGCAGATAGTTCGCCTAATGTCATTTATATTTACGACCTGGCCCAGCAACGCAATATTTATGTCAATCGCGAAGTCTCCACCTACTTAGGCTACACCCATGCTGAAGTGATGGCGCGGGTGGATCAGGCGTTGGGGAGCATGATGCACCCAGAGGATCTGCCCCGCGCGATGCAACACTTTGCGTATTTGGCGACCCTTCCAGATGGCGCGATCGCGGAATTGGAATACCGCATGCAGCACAAAAACGGTGACTGGCGCTGGTTCTCCAGTCGCGACACCGTGTTCCGGCGAGCTGCCACGGGTGCTGTCACCCAAATTCTCGGTAATGCCCAAGATATCACGACCCAGAAACGCCTGGAAATTGCCCTGCGCGAGTCTGAAAATGAACTGCGGAGCCTGTTTGCTGCCATGGATGATGTGGTGGTGGTAGTAGATCGGGTGGGCACCTATCTTAAAATTCCGTCCACCACAGCCAGATTGGTACTACCTGCGAACCAACTCCTGGGTCGCAGGATGGATGAATTTTTCCCGCCCAGACTGGTCGCGCAATTTGCGGGGGTGATCCAAACGGCGTTAACCACGCAGCAGCCACAAGCCTGCGAGTATAGCCTGATCATGGACGGGATTGAATACTGGTTCGATGCCAAGTGTTCTCCCATTACCACGGAAACCGCGTTGTGGGTGGCGCGGGACATCACCGATCGCAAACGCCTGGAAGCTGAACTGAGCGAACGGGAAGCCTTTTTGAACGGCATCTATAACGGAGTCGAAATGGCGATTTCTGTGGTTGATGTCGAACCCAACGGCACCTTCCGGTTTGTTGATTTTAACCCTGCTTGTAGCAAATTGACGGGGCTGGAAATGAGCACCCTGGTCGGCAAAACCCTGGAGGACCTCGCCCCCTATATGGCTGCCGAGTCTTTAGCCGAAAATCGCCGCCAGTATCAAAAATGCGTCGAAACCGGAGAATCGATTCAGTTTGAGGTGGGAGCCTCTGCCCCCAATCAGGAGGGGTGGTGGCTCACCTGCCAAGCTCCATTAAAGGATGAGACAGGGCGAGTTTATCGCTTAGTGGGTACCTCAATTCCTATTACCGCTCGCAAACAGGCAGAAGACCAACTCCGCCGCACCACCGAGGAACTCGATCGCTTTTTCTCCGTCTCCCTGGATCTGCTCTGCATCGCCAACCTGGATGGCTACTTTTTACGGATTAACCCCGCCTGGGAAAGCACCCTGGGCTATCCGCTCACCGAGTTAATGACTCACCAGTTTTTGGATTTTGTGCATCCCGATGATTTAGATAGCACCTTAGCGACGCTCGATCACCTGGCTCAGCAGCAAGAAATTCCGGCCTTTGTCAATCGCTATCGGCATCAGAATGGCTCTTACCGCTGGCTGGAGTGGCGCTCCATCCCAGTGGGTCAAATCATTTATGCGGCGGCCCGCGATATTACCGAGCGCAAACGCGCGGAAGCCCACTTGGCCGCTCAGAATGTTCTCCTCGCTCGCATTGCCAGTGGGGAACCGCTGTTGGTCACGCTCGATGCCCTGATTCAACAAGTCGAACAAAATCTGGCTGGGGCGCTGTGTTCCGTCTTACTGCTCGACCAGGAGGGGCACCTCCGCCACGGAGCCGCCCCCAATTTGCCAGTCAACTACATTCAAGCAGTGGATGGGGTCAAAATTGGGGAAGGGGTAGGCTCCTGTGGCACCGCCGCCTACCGCAATGAAACGGTGATTGTCAGCCAGATTGCGGCCGATCCGCTCTGGCAAGATTTTCAAGAAATTGCACTTACCTATGGCTTTCAGGCTTGTTGGTCGAGTCCGATTAGTGCCAGTAATGGGAGCATTTTGGGCACCTTTGGCGTGTATTACCTGGAGGAGCGATCGCCACAGCCCCATGAACTGGAATTGATTGCCCAGATGGCCAATATTGCTGGGATTGCGATTGAACGAGACCGGAGTGAAACGAAAATTCGCCAAAGTGAAGAACAATTACGCTTAACGCTGGACTTTACAGGCATTGGAGCTTGGAACTGGCATCCCGTCACTGGGGAGTATGCCTGGAGCGGCAAAATGGAGGAACTCCTGGAGATTCCACCTGAGTTGGGGAACCTGTATCAAACCTGGTGTGATCGCATCCATCCTGAGGATCTGCACCGAGTGGATGCGGCCATTCAAACTGCGATCGCAACCCAAACTGCCTTCACCGAAGAATATCGCTATTGCCTGCAAGATGGGGGCTGGGTGTGGCGATGGGTTCGTGGGCAAGGCATTTACACCCCTGCCGGAGAGTTAGAACGGGTTTTAGGCGTTGTGCAAGATATCACCGATCGCAAACAAGCCGAAGTGGCCTTGCGTCAGAGTGAAGCCAAAAATCGCGCCATGTTGGCCGCCATCCCCGATTTACTGCTGCGGGTGAAAAGTGATGGCACTTGCTTAGATTTTATTCCTCCCGCCATGACCACTGGGATTGAGTTTATCCCGGTGCAGTCGCATTTATCCGAGGCGTTGCCTCCAGTGCTGTTGGAGCAGCAAATTCGGTTGATGCAGCAGGCGCAGGTAACGGGCGAATTGCAAGTGTGGGAACAACAAATCGAGCGCTTCGGCAGTTTATGTTATGAAGAAGTGCGACTGGTGCATTGCGAAGCCGATGAGTTTGTCGTGATCGTGCGCGACATCACCCACCGGAAACGCGCTGAACTAGCACTGCAATCCAGTGAAGAACGCT
>JAIXVO010000562.1 GCA_027482985.1 Cyanobacteriota bacterium | reverse complement strand
TTGCCCGCATGAAAAAACGGATTGACCTGGCAGACCACTGGGAAGAATCCGCCCGCGATTTAAAACTGCGGTTCAATCGCGACTTTTGGCTGGAAGATCAAGACTATTGCGCCCTGGCTCTGGATGGCGACGGTCATCCGGTAGACAGCATTACCTCCAATCCAGGGCATTGTCTGAATTTAGGCATTTTCACCCCCGAGAAGGCATTCAGCGTCGCCGAACGATTACGGGCACCCGATATGTTTAATGGCTGGGGCATCCGCACCCTCAGCAGCCTATCTCCCGCCTACAATCCCATGGGCTATCACATTGGTTCCGTCTGGCCGCACGACAATGCCCTGATTGCGATCGGGCTGCGATCGCTGGGCTTAATCGAACAGGCTTTAGAACTGGCAGAAGGCATTTTAGACATGACCAGACGCCAGCCCTACCAGCGACCACCGGAACTCTTCTGTGGCTTTGAACGCAGCGATGGCAATGATCCCGTTCAGTATCCCGTGGCCTGTAGCCCGCAAGCCTGGGCGACGGGGAGTGTGTTCCAACTGCTGCAAATGATGGTGAATTTGGTGCCCGACGCGCCCAGTAATACCTTACGGATTATCGATCCAGCCTTACCGCCATCCATTAATCACCTAGCGCTCCAAAATTTGCGAGTGGGTCCGACTTTATTGGATCTGGAATTCGAGCGATCGAATGGCTCCACTGCCTGCCGCGTCACCAAAAAACGGGGCAATCTGCGCGTCATTATTGAGGCGTAAAAACAGCAGCGAGCAGCGTCAGGATCAAGTTCTCACGCTGCTCGCTAACCTGCATTATTCATGAGAATTGCAGAAAAGCCTCGAAACCACCCGTCCCTCAGATATCCCGCGATCGCCTCAAAAAACAGTGTGTCTTTCCGAGTGTAGGGGCACCTCTTGTGGGTGCCATCGGTGGTTAGGGCACCCACAAGAGGTGCCCCTACGGAACTACGGGTAATGAATTATCCAGGCTCAGCAGGTGCGATCGCTATTTTTTCCGTTTTGCGTACCAGCGGAAGACGATCTTCTCCAGTTCAATCCAGACGAACATTAACAAGCTGAGGCCGATACAAATGCCCAGTTCGTTCAGGCTCAAGAAGTGAGTGCCGAAGAACTTCCGCAGGGGGGCGACATAGATCAGCATCAATTGCAGCACACTGGTCAGCACCACGGAAGCCAACACATAGGGATTCGAGAGGGGATTCATTTCGATCGTCAGCCGACTGCTGGAGCGAATCGCCATCGCGTGTCCCATTTGGGCCAGACAGAGGGTGGTAAAGACCATCGTTTTCCAGCGATCGCGATCCAGAATGTCGCTTTGCACCTGCTCCGTGTAGCCGTAAGACCAGACCATCAAACTCACAGCAATGATGGCTAAAATCAGCCCCACCCGAATCATATAAAGCCCCAGACCCCGCGCAAAAATGCTTTCCTGCGGATCGTGGGGCGGACGATTCATGACATTGGGATCAGCGGGTTCTACCGCCAACGCCAGGGCGGGTAACCCATCCGTGACGAGGTTCATCCACAAAATTTGTAAGGGTGACAGGGGCACGCCTCCGGTAGGTAAGAGCAGCGGGGCAGCGGCGATCGTAATTAGTTCCCCGATATTACTACCGAGAATATATTTGATAAACCGTCGGATGTTGTTGTAGACGACCCGCCCTTCTTCCGTCGCCGCCACAATCGTCGCGAAGTTGTCATCCAGCAACACCATGTCGCTGGCATCCTTACTCACGTCTGTTCCCGTAATCCCCATCGCAATCCCGATGTCGGCTTGCTTCAGAGCGGGAGCATCGTTCACGCCGTCACCAGTCATCGCGGCAATGTGTTTGCGCCGTTGGAGCGCTTGCACAATCCGCAACTTATGTTCCGGTGCGACTCGCGCATAAACGCTGACCTGCTCCACTTCCCGTTCCAGTTCAGGCTGGCTCAGTTTTTCCAGTTCGCGCCCCGTCAACACGCGATCGCCCACCTGCGCAATCCCCAAATCTTCGGCTACAGCCTGCGCCGTCAGTTGGTGGTCGCCTGTAATCATGACAGGGCGAATCCCTGCCGTCCGACACCGCGCCACCGCTTCTCGGACTTCTGGACGAGGCGCGTCCAACATCCCCACCAACCCTAACCAGACGAGGTTTTGCTCCGATGCGCCTTCCACATCTTCACCTGGCAAGACCGTCAACGGCTTGCAGGAAAACCCTAAGACCCGCAAACCCCGCCCTGCCATATAGTTATTTTGGTCTAAAATTTGCTGCCGCTGCGCCTCGGTGATCGGTTGCGTCTCCATGCCCACCTGAATTTGGGTACAGCGCTCCAGAATCAATTCTGGCGAACCTTTCGTGAACATCATGTAGCGATCGGCCGCTTCCGCACTGGCAGCGCTCGGATTGACCGCTTCCACAATCACGCTCATCCGTTTGCGTTCCGAGGAAAACGGAATTTCACCCACGCGAGGCAATTTACTCGTCCATTGATCCCGTTCAAATCCGGCTTTACCCGCCACCGACAACAAAGCGCCCTCAGTGGGGTCTCCCAGAATAATCCACTCACGCTCTTGCTGCTGCAAAATCGCGTCGTTACAAACGGTACAAGCCGTCAACAGATTCAGCAGTTCTGGCTGATCTTCGGGAGCCAGCGCCAGTGCTGAATCGGTACGGTTCGTCTCCTCACTCAACCGGAAAAACCGTCCTTCGGGGGCATAGCCTTCGCCACTCACCCGGAGCGACAAAGAGGCAGTGTTAATCAGTTTGACGACCATTTTGTTCTGGGTCAGGGTGCCGGTCTTATCAGAACAAATCGTCGTCACCGACCCCAGGGTTTCCACCGCAGGCAGCTTCCGAATCAGGGCATTGCGGCGTACCATCCGCTGGGTGCCCAACGCCAGGGTGACGGTAATGACGGCAGGCAGACCTTCGGGGACGATCGCCACCGCCATACTGAGAGACACTTCCAGCAATTCTTTCCAGCGATCGAAGCCCAGAATGATCATCCCGCCGATCACCACTAACCCGACGAGGATCATGGCTCCGGTGACCAGCACATTACTCAATTGCGACATCCGTTGTTGCAGCGGCGTGGGTTCGGCCTCCACCGACTGCAACATGGTGGCAATCCGGCCCAACTCAGTTTTCATGCCCGTATTGGTGACAACGGCAGTGCCGCGCCCAAACACGACATCGGTACCCTGATAGAGCAAGTTCAAGCGATCGCCCAGCGGCGTATCCGCAGCCAGTTCCACATTGGCTTCTTTATTGACGGCGAGGGCTTCTCCCGTGAGCGCCGCTTCCCGCACTTGCAAGTTGGCTTCTTCCACAATCCGAGCATCGGCGGGAATTTGCACTCCAGCCTCGACCAACATGATGTCGCCGGGCACCAGTTCCTTCGAATCCACTTCAATCGGCTTGCCATCCCGAATCACCCGGACGCGGGAAGAGGCCATCTTCTTCAGTGCCGCCAAATCTTTTTCGGCTTTACTTTCCTGGAAATAGCCCAACATCCCATTCAAAATCACGATCGCCAAGATCGCGATCGTGTCCTTAAACGGCACTTCCCCTGGGTCCAGTTTGCCAGCCTGGTAATCCATGAAATCTAAGACACCAGAAACAATGGCCACCACAATCAGCAGAATCAGCATGATATTCGTGAACTGATCCAGCAGGATTTGCCACCAAGTACGACCGCCAGTTTCTTGTAATTCATTCGTACCGTAGTAAGCCAGGCGATCGGAGACTTGCTGACTAGTCAAGCCTTGTTGCGGATTACTGTCGAGGTCGGTCAGGACTTGCGTTGCGGGCAAAGCTTGCCACGCAACCGGGGCAACAGCGGGGGAAGAATGAGCAGTCATACAAAAATTTAGGAAAGAAGTGCTATGACACCAACAGTACTAAATTATAGTGCCTGTCTGAAATGAGATAGCATCAGACATAAGTCATAACTATTTGTAACGTTTTCTATGGTTGCTACCCTTGCGATTCCAGAAGCCCTAGTTGGTCGGCAGGCAGAACTGAATCAGGTGAGTTCGGTGCTGGCGGCGGATGGCGATCTGCTGATTGCGGGTGTGCCCGGTAGCGGGCGGCGGCGATTAGTGCAGCAAGCCGCACAAGTCGTGGGGGCGCGAGTGATGGAGATTGATTGCCTCCGAGCGACTCACAGCGAAAAATTTTTAGCCCTCTTAGCAGAAGGGATTGCGACGACATTTACCACGCCGCCGGAAGTCGCCTTCATCCAGCAGTGGGTTCGCGATCAGCCGGTTGCGGTCAGGTCTTTATCCAGTGGGCAGATGCAGTTGCAATGGCAAGCGACCACCACTGATGTCTGGCAGTTGTTCAAAACCTTGTTGCTGTTGCCCCAAGCGATCGCCGAAGCCCTGAATTGCCGCGTCGTGATTGTGTTTCAGAACTTTCCCCACATTCGCACCTGGGATCGATCGGAAACCTGGGAGCGCTATTTGCGGCAAGAAATTCAGCAACAAAGTCGCGTCAGCTATGCGTTGATTGCCACCGTTGCTGAGAGCTGGGTGCAACAAAGTGAGATGCAAGTCGTGTTCTTGGGGCCAATCAAGCGGGATGACCTGCAACCCTGGCTTCAGTCGGTAACGATCGCTCAGGGGTGGCACTTGGAACCCGCCGCAATCGACCAGTTTTTGAACTATGTGCAGGGCAATTGGGGGGATGCGATCGCGTTATTGCGTCGTCTGCGGTTAGAGCAAGGGCAAGTCGTCAACCAAGATAGAACCATCACACCACAGCACGTCGATCAAAGTGCTGCCGCGTTAGTCAAAGATCTATCGCTAACGTTTGAGTCCTTACTGTTACTCTTACCCTCCAGCCAAATTCGTGTGCTGGAAAGCTTGGCGCTTGACCCTACCGATACGCCCCATGCACGGGAATATATTCAAAAACATCATCTGTCACGAGGGGGCGGGTTGCAGGGCGCACTGGCAAGTCTGCAACAGAAAGGACTGGTCTACGGCCCGGAATATGGCTATCGGATTACGATGCCGTTTCTGGCTGTGTGGTTGCGGCAGATTATGCAAGGCTACAACCCTGACCAGCCTCTACAACACTCGTAACGTACTGGCAATACTAGCGATCGCGTCCATCGCCCGAATTTCGTCCAGCGCTTGCCGGAAATCCCCTTCCTGGACATCGTGGGTCACGACCACGATTTCGGCAGTCTCGCCTCGCACATCGGTTTGCACCACTGACTCTAGACTGACCCGATGATCGCCGAAACAAGTGCCCAGTTTGCCAATCACACCGGGCGTATCGCGGGTGAGGAAGCGGGCATAGAAGCGCGTGGTGAGATCAGTCATGGGGGCGATCGCGCAGTAGTGCTGATGAGAACAGGCCAACAGCGGATCAAGTAAGGGCGCACCATTGCTTTGTTTGGCCGTGCCCCGCTCGACTTTGAGAATGGCAGCAATGTTGAGAATATCGGACACAACCGCACTGGCCGTCGGTCCCGCACCAGCACCGGGGCCGAAGAACATCACCTGACCAATCGGCTCCCCTTCAATTAAAATCGCATTGTTAACATCATTCACACTCGCTAGCGGATGGGCTTTGGGCACCAACGTTGGATGCACCCGCACCTGGAGTTGTTCCGGTGCATCGGCAGTCGGTTGGGAGTCCCGTTTGGCGATCGCCAATAGCTTAATCACAAACCCCAACTTTTCGGCGTAGACAATATCCGCCGCACTGACTTGCCGAATCCCTTCACAATAAACTTCGGGCAACTTAATCCGCCCGCCAAACGCCAGCGAGGCCAGAATCGCGATTTTATCGGCGGCATCCAACCCATCCACATCAGCGGTCGGGTCAGCTTCGGCATAGCCCAACTGTTGGGCATCCGCCAGCACTGCCGCGAAATCAGCACCCTCATTCTTCATCCGCGTCAGAATATAATTCGTCGTGCCATTCACAATCCCCATCACGGCATTGATCCGATTCGAGCAGAGGGATTGTTTCAGCGGCTCAATCACCGGAATCCCACCCCCAACGGCAGCTTCCAGCAACACATACACCCCCGCTTGTTCGGCAGCAGTAAAAATCTCATCGCCAAACCGCGCGATCGCCGCCTTA
>JAIXVO010000735.1 GCA_027482985.1 Cyanobacteriota bacterium | reverse complement strand
CCTTGCCGCCGCCCGTGGTCGTCGCGCCGATCGAAGTAACCCCCTTACCGATCGCCCCCCCTGTGGCTCCCATTGCGCCGCCTCCCAGCGGTCCCGTTCCAGCACTCTGGTAATGCGCCTGATTCACAAAGGGCGCTCATACCATGTTGGGTAATCCAGGGTGCAGGGGTTGAACCTGCCTGAGGCGAATTATGAGTTCGCTGCCTAAACCGCTCGGCCAACCCTGGCTAGCCCTCATTGTAACCTGAATATTTTGGTTGACTGAACCGGAGTGAGGGATAAACTGACTCCGGTTTTGCATTTTTTTACGATCGCCGCCGTTAAACTTTGACCAACCGCCACTAAAATTGCATCACCTGTTTAGAATCAAAGCAGGATTTGGCTTGCTCACCCATCGCGATCGCCCCTAGCCCATGAAAATCAACTCCACCATTGGCCTGACTTTACTGTTACTCACCTCGATGCTGGCGGCGGGCGTGTTGAGCGCTGTGGCGGGTATGAGTGTGGGGCGAGAAGCGTTAAAAGGCATTACCCAGCCCGACACCCGCCCCACCAATAACCTCACGAGTCGCAAAGGGGATGGCACCCGTCAGAATGAGTTGACGATTCTGCAAGAAGACAAAATTTTAGCGACGGTAAAAGCTCGGACGGGGGGGAAAGGGGCACCGCCACCGAAGGCGATCGCGGCAGCTTCCACGAAAGTCGCCGTCCCCAGTAAGTTTCCTCTTTCCACGGAAAGTGATGGGGTGATGCTGGAGGTTAAATCGGTGCAAACCCAAGCGGACTCCCTGGTGGTGTCCCTCAGCTTGAAAAATGATTCCACCGAACCCGTAAAATTCTTATATACTTTCCTGGAAGTTAAAGATGACCAGGGGCAAGTTCTGACTGCCAGCACGGAAGGTTTACCTGCGGAATTACCGCCGGATGGGGTGCCCTATGCCGGAACGGTGCGGATTCCCATTACCACCGTCAATACGGCCAAAAATCTTGCTCTGGCTTTAGCGGATTATCCCGATCAACAAGTCCAATTGAAGCTATCGAATATTCCCATCACTCGCTAGGATGGGTAGGGCATGGTTAGAACCAAGTTGCCAAATCATGATGAGTTGCTGGGACATGAGGCTCCTGACCGCTACAGGAGCGGATTTTAAAGAACAGTGAATGTTATATCAGATACCGTATTAAAACTGCTCGCAGTCTTCCTGCTAATTGGCATCAACGCGTTTTTTGTGACGGCTGAGTTTTCGATCGTGTCGGTGCGGCGATCGCGGATTAACCAGTTAGTCAGTGCAGGCGATGTGCAGGCGCGGACGGTTCAGGATTTGCAACGCAGTCTGGATCGGTTACTCTCGACCACCCAACTGGGCATCACGCTGTCGAGTTTGGCGTTGGGCTGGATTGGCGAGAGTGCGATCGTGCAGGTGGTAGCAGGTTGGATCAGCGCTCTCCCTTTCCCTGGCGAAATGCGTCCGGCGCTGGCTCATTCCCTGGCGATCCCCACGACGTTCCTAGGGATTGCCTATCTCCAAATTGTGTTGGGCGAGTTATGTCCCAAGTCGGTAGCGCTAATTTACTCTGAACAACTAGCGCGGGTTTTGGGTGCACCGAGTCTGGCGATCGCCCGGATCTTCAATCCCTTTATCTGGATCTTGAACCAGTCCACCCGCTTACTGTTGCAACTGGTGGGAATTCAATACTTTGGGCAGGGCTGGTATAACCAGGTCACATCGGAAGAACTGCAACTGATTATCACCACGTCCAGCGAGTCCACGGGACTGGAAGCAGGTGAACGGCAGTTATTGCAAAACGTGTTTGAGTTTGGCGATGTGACGACGGGTGAAGTCATGATTCCGCGCACCAGTATCGCCGCCATTCCCGAAACCGCCACCCTCAAAATGGTGCTGGAAGAGGTCGCGGCTTCCGGGCATTCGCGCTACCCCGTGATTGGCGAGTCGCTGGACGACATTCGCGGCATCATTAAGCTGAAAGAATTAGCATTGCCGCTGGCCAGTGATACCCAACTCGACCAGCCGATCGTCCATTGGATTCGTCCCGCCCGCTTTGTGCAGGAGTATTTGCCGCTGAATGAGTTGCTGGTGGTGATGCAGCGATCGCGGCAACCGATGGTGCTGGTGGTGGATGAATTTGGTGGCACAGCTGGACTGGTGACGATTGAAGATGTGGTCGCAGAGATCCTGGGCGATAGTGTGGATGCGAATAGCACTGAAGATCCACCGATTCAATTACTCGATCCCCATACCTATCTGGTGCAGGCGCAAACCAACCTGGAAGAACTGAACGAAGATCTGAAACTGGAACTGCCGCTGACGGACGAATATCAAACGCTGGCGGGGTTCATTCTGTTCCAGTTACAGCGCATTCCCAAACCTGGGACAACTCTGAATTATGGGGATTGCGAGTTCACGATCGTCTCAATGGATGGGCCGCGCCTGCATCAAATTCAAATTCATCGCGTCCAACCGCCTGCGCCGCCGCCCACTGATCCAGAACTGACGACTGGGAATGGTTCTAGTCCCAATGGCGAACAACAGGCGACAGATACAACAGAACGCTAAGGGACGCGCAAAACCAACCTACTATCCACCCCAAATCTGCTTGTAGCGCAAGTCTCTAACCAGAACCAAAATTCTGGGCTTGGGTGGCGACCCCCCAAACCCCCCGAATTCAGGAGACGGCTGCGTCCCCCGAACCCCCTACCGAGGGCAACGCTGGGGCTTCGTAGTAAGACGCGGGTTGTGGCGTTGTCCAGATCGTCTCTAGAGATGAGCCAGAGTGAGATGAGAGAAAGTCGGAACCAGGATTGAGCCATTTTTTGTAATGACTCTGCTGTAGCTGATGCCTAGTGGACAGCGGCATGAATTTACCTCCGTGGGGTGGGCATCTTGCCCGCCCAGCTTATCACCCAGTACAACAAATGTGAGAACTAACCCTGCCTTACTGCACTAGCGGCTTCCGGCGGGAACAGGGGGTAAGGCGTAGACATCTTTGCCGTTGCCGAGGGCGAATTTGAGGGAATAGGCAAAGGTCTTACTACCACAACTGATGAAGATGAGCAGGGCTAGGAAGGACAGGAGCGCAGCTAAGCCGAAAACGCCACGGTAGCCGAGTGTGGTGGCAAAATAACCGACGATCGGCCCCGCGATCGCCATCCCAAAATCGAAGCCTGCCAACACGAGTCCCAGGGTTTGTCCCCGGAGTTGAGGATGGGAGCGATCGGCTGCTAGGGCGACCATCATCGGGAAGAGTGTGCCCCCACCTGCGCCTTCCAGGAAGCCGGAAAGCAGCAACACGGGGGCACTCTGGGCGGTACTGAGTAACACAAGGGAACTGGTATACAGAACTAAGCTCACAGTCACAAAGCGTCCGCGTCCCAGGCGATCCGAAGCGCCGCCGACGGTGAGCCGTGCCAGAAAGCCCGCGATCGCCGCTGCGGTATAAAACAAACCTGGATTCAAAGGAATGCCTGTTTCCTGAATGTAGAGCGGCACAAAAATTGCCAGCGTGCCAAAGGCGACCCCAATCAGGGACAACACCACTGCCAAAATGCGAAGCGGGGGACTCCAAAGCAGTTGCCAGGACGAAGGCGCGGGCGATCGCGGTTGGGCACTGGCACTCACTGGGCGCGTGTGCATTTGCTGGACGAACAACACCCCTGCGCCACCCAACCCCGCCGAGACTAGAAACAGCGGTGGATAGCCGACCCACGCTTGCAAAAAGCCGCCCAATGCCGGACCGATCGCCATCCCAATCGGATTGACGAGGGTCATGTAGCCGATCACTTCCCCGCGAAATTGGGGCGGTGCCAGGTCAGCGATGAGAGCACTGAAGGCAGTGGCAAAGGCAGCAATACTTAAGCCGTGGAACGCTCGAATGACAAATAAGAGGGGTACTGATTGGGTGAGTAAATAACCCAGCGGTGCGAGGCTGACGGCTGCCAGACCGATGTACAACACCAATTTGCGATCGCGCTGATCCGCCAACCGCCCCAACCAGGGACGAAACACTAGCAGCCCAACCGCAAAGCCACCCATGACGATGCCCACTTGAAAATCGCTAGCACCACCCGCTTTGATGTAGGGCGAGAGGGTGGGCAGTAAGGATGCCAGACTCGACCAGAACAACAGCCCGGCAGCGAACAGCAAGGCGAGATTCCGGCGTTGTTCCGGCGGGAGATGGTGAAAAACGTTCAAACCAAAATGCTCAGAGATAGTCCTGTCTTCATCATGAAGAGATTTGAAGCTTTTCGCTATCCTCCCAATGGGCAGATGATCCAGACGACCTCTGTCAACGAAGAGGGCGATCGCGCTACACTGCCAAAGCACTTCATCCCGTTCACTCAGGCACTCCGTCTATGCATCGGTTAGCAGCCACTCCCGGCGGTTGGGACCCCAACGAGGCAGGCGTCGTCTTCATTAGCCAAACACCCGCCCCCCTCGTTCTGTTAACGGCGGCAGATACCGAAATTCAAGCGATCGCGATCGCCAGTGAGCGGCTCCCAGCCGAATTTCCCGCTTTGCGTGTCACTAATTTGCTCAACTTGCAGCAATACCTGACGATCGACACCTATCTCGAAGCAGTTTTGTCCCATGCTCAGGCGATCGTCGTCCGCTTGTTAGGTGGCCGCGCATACTGGGCTTACGGCTTAGAGCGCTTACAAGACCTGGCCCAAACTCGCAACATTGCCCTCTTCGTCCTCCCCGGCGACGATCGCCCCGACCCCGATCTAATCAGTCACTCCACCGTCTCTCTGAGTCAGGCTAACCAACTCTGGCGCTACCTCACCGCTGGCGGCATCGACAACATCACCCACGCCCTCCTGTTTCTGGCAGACACGGGGTTAGGGACGGATTATCGGCCTCCGATGCCGCAGGAGGTGCCGATGGTGGGGAGGATGGAGACAGGAGACAGGAGTCAGGAGTCAGGAGTTAGGAGGGGAGAGGAAGAGAGAGGAAGACAGGAGATAGGTAGAGACGATACCGCTGGTACGTCTCCCCCCCAACCCAACCGCAGTCCAGCATCCCGTAGAGACGTTACCGTTGGTACGTCTCCCCCCCAACCCAACCGCAGTCCAGCATCCCGTAGAGACGTTACCGCTGGTACGTCTCTCCCCCAACCCAACCGCAGTCAGGAGACGGG
>JAIXVO010000037.1 GCA_027482985.1 Cyanobacteriota bacterium | reverse complement strand
CCAACCTGGTGGATTTTTTGAACCGCAAAGTGGCTCATTAACCCACTCCAAATGATGTCCTCCTGTCACTGCCAACAGCCGCCCTTCCGCTTCACCGATTACGACACCCGTGAATTGGGTCCAGATCAGCATTGGGGTGACGTTTCCCTGGCGACGTGCAACCATTGCCAGCGGGTTTGGCTGCATTATCTGATAGAAGCACCCCACATCAGTCGCTCTGGTCGCTGGTGGCGGGTGCTCGTCCCGGCAGCCCAAATATCAACCATCACGCCGCAAACTGCCCGCGATTTTATTCAACAACAACCCGCAGGATTTGTCGGCGGCAGCTACTTTGAATCCTGCGGAATGCGCATCACCGCCCCCATTCACATCTATTAACCTGAAGCGATCCTCCCTAACCCTTCTGACAGCGATTTTCAGTAGGGTGGGCACTGCTCAAGCTTTTGAAAAGCCCCTCATAGTGGGTGTCATGAGCAGTGCCCACCTTACAATTTGTGGCTTATTAGGTGAGCGCCAGCGTAACCCAACAAGACTGAGGCTGATGTTGGGTTTCACGATGTTCAACCCAACCGACTCAAGCATCTGTCGCTTCAGCTACCTAAGAAATTTGCCATTAAATCATAGCCTCACTGTAGGATGTGTTAGGCGCTAGCCGTAACGCATCGCCGGAGTCTTGTTTGGGTACACAGATCTAACTTATACCTGATCCGGTTTGATGGGAAGATCAGCCCATTTCTCAACCTTGGGTGATTGATAGTCTTGAAATTGGTCTAACAGTGAGTCAGGATCAGCTGCTTGTAAGACTAATCCGCGTAAATCAGCACGCAGAAATTGTTCCTGCACAGCTTGATCAAATAGATGCAAGAGTGAGTCATAATAGCCTTCAATATTGAGTAGCCCTTGGGGTTTATGATGCAGTCCAAGTTGTGCCCAGGTGAGAATTTCGCAAAATTCTTCGAAGGTGCCAAACCCACCCGGCAGCGCAATAAATCCATCGGCGAGATCGGCCATCAAGGCTTTGCGATCGTGCATTGAGTCCACAATGTGAAGTTGGGTGAGGTCAGGATGCGCCAGTTCTTTCGCTGCCAAAAACTCAGGGATCACACCAATCACGGTGCCGCCTGCTGCCAGTGCTGCATCTGCCACCACGCCCATCAAGCCGACATTCCCGCCGCCATACACTAACTGGAGACCGCGGTTTGCCAGGACACTTCCCAGGGTAGTTGCGGCAGTTTGGTAAACGGGGCGAGACCCTAAACTTGATCCACAAAACACACAGATCGATCGCATATTTACCTCATTGGGCGTTATCCATCAGACCGTAACACAGGTATGTTAAAGTACAGGCACCCTCACCCATCGGTGGCTGACTCACACGGTCGATCGACATCCATCAGCGCCAGCATGAAACTACGAGGAAGTTGCTGAGGCAATGTGTTTCGTGATGAGAGGTGGAGGCAAAGAATAGATGTTGACCCGTGCTCAAATTGGCACTGAAATCAAGGCTAGTCTTTATTTGGCGATTCCGCTGGCGACCGCCCAGTTCGCTCAGTCGGCAACCGGATTTGTCGATACCATCATGACTGGGATGCTGGGCAGTGAGGCGCTGGCAGCGGGCGGGTTGGGCGCGAATTTGTTCACCTTTTTGATGATGCTGGCGATCGCGGTGATCACAGCAGTCAGTCCGCTCGCAGCAAAGGCTCACGGTGCCGGAGCGTCACAGCAAGTTGCCTGGGTGGTGCGGCAGGGGTTATGGTTGGCGGTGCTGTTCGCCCTCCCGCTGATGGTCATTGTGTGGCAGGGCACACCGCTGCTATTAGCCTTAGGCCAAAAACCGGAAACTGTCGCCTTAACCCAAACTTACTTAGACGCGATCGCCTGGGGCTATTTGCCCGCTCTCGGATTTGCCGCCCTCCGGAGTTTTGTCTCTGCCGTCTCCCAACCGCGATCGGTAATGGTGATTGTGGTGTGTGGCACCGCCGTCAACATTGTGGGTAACTATGTGTTGATGTTTGGCAAATTGGGATTTCCAGCTTTAGGCTTAGCCGGCATTGGCTGGGCGAGTGCGGCATCCTTCTGGATCATGTTTTTCGCCTTAGCTGGGTATATCCTCTGGCAACCCACATTACGCCACTATCAAGTGTTTCGCCAGTTGCAACGCTTTGATGGCAAAACCCTGAGATCGCTGCTCGTCGTCGGCATTCCCATCGGCTGCATGATTGGCGTAGAAGCGGGACTGTTCATGATCACGACCGTCCTCATGGGACAACTGGGTACCATTCCCCTTGCCGCCCACCAGATCGCCCTCCAATCTGCCGCCGTATCGTTCAACATTCCCCTGGGCATTTCTTTTGCCACCACCATCCGGGTCGGGCAACTCTGGGGCCAACACGATTTCTCTGGCACGCGGCTAGCAGGCTATGTGGGAATTGGGCTGGGATCAGTCGCGATGGCAATTACGGCTGGCTTATTCTGGTTTGCCCCCAGATTCGTCGTCGATTTATATCTGGATCTCAACGATCCAGCGAATGCCGCAGTCATTCCACTAGCGGAAGCCTTACTGGGTGTCGCGGCAGTGTTTCAACTGGCCGATGGGATTCAAGTGAATGCGGCAGGGGCGTTAAGAGGCTTGCAGGATACCCGCATTCCGTTAGTGATTGCGATCGCCGCCTATTGGGGCATGGGCTTAGCCAGTGGCTACTTCTTGAGTCGCAGTCTGGGTTTAGGCGGCGTTGGGCTGTGGTGGGGGTTGGCGTTAGGGCTGACTTTTGCCGCGATCGTCCTCACCTTCCGCTTCCACCAACAAGTCCAAAAAGCCCAGCGATTAGCAGAACAATAGATTGGTCTAGTCAGGCAGAGAGCAAGAGGGGATTGGGGGTTGGGGCAATGGCGATCGAGATGGTGCAGATGAATTGGGGTTGGAGCGGAGACGTGCCAGCGGTGCGTCTCTACGAAAATTTCCTCTCGCTCCCTCCCGGCTGCTCCTGACTGCGTTCGGTTGAGCGCTTACGTCGCAGCCTGTCTCCTCCCTCCTTTCCCCTTCCGCTTTCTCCCTTCCCCTCCCTTTCCTTCCTTCTAACTCCTGACTCCTGCTTCCTCAATCCTCCTTAAACCAAACTTTAACCAGAAGCCAACCTGTTAATTAACTTCCCTTCAGATGAGCGCTGTAGTCTAGCTAACATTGCTCCTTATTGGGATCGCGATTATGCTTCAAAGCTCTATGCCAAAAGCGTCCTCTCAAACGGATTTACGCCACTTCCTAGAGGATCTTTACCAGGGCAGACAACTGCAAGCGTTTCGGGCGGGGCAAACGATTCCGCTGAATCCGCAAGATATTTGGATTGTTTGGCGCGGCGTTGTGCAACTGAGTACGCTTTATCAGAATGGGGATGAAGCATTACTGGGATTGGCCTGCGCTTCCATGCCTTTTGGGTTGCCGTTGTCGCTGATTTATCCGTATCAGGCGATCGCCCTCTCGGAAGTTGATTTAATGTGCGTCACTGTGACCGAGGTGCAGCAATCGCCCGCCCTCAGTCAAGAGATTTTCCAACATCTGACGCGGCGGTTGCGGCAGGCGGAAGCGATGCTGGCGATGGCGGGATGTCGACGGGTGGAAGATCGGCTGCGCCAACTCCTGATTTTGCTGCAAATGGAAATTGGGCAACCGATCCCGGAAGGCACGCGGCTGAGTGTGCGCCTAACGCATCAACATTTAGCCAGCGCGATCGGCACGACGCGGGTCACCGTCACTCGCTTACTCGGTAAGTTGAAGGATGAAGGCTGGCTGACGCTCGATCGCGATCGCCATCTGGTGTTGCACTAACCCGCTTGAGCGTTGCCAAAACGGTAGCCTTTGCCATACACCGTACTGATCAGGGGGGCATCTCCCTGACTTTCAATTTTCCGCCGCAGCAATCGAATTTGAGCGGCTAGGGCATTACTCGTCGGTTGGGATTCCTCACCCCACAGGTGTTGCTGAATCTGCTCATGGGTCAACACCTGATTGGGATGACGCATCAAATACTCCAACAACTGCGCTTCTTTCTCAGACAGTTCAATTTCCCGCCCCGCTCGGTAGGCTAACTGGTTAGCGGTATCGAGTGCCAGATCCCCCACCGTGAGTTGTTTCGTGGGGTTGTCTGCGCTAACGGGTCGCCGTAACAAGGCTCGCACTCGGGCCAACAATTCCCGCAACTCAAACGGCTTCATCAAATAATCATCTGCACCCGCATCTAAGCCCTGCACGCGATCGTCGATCGTGTCTTTCGCAGTGAGAAACAGCACTGGGGTATTATTTCCCTGCGATCGCACCTGCTGACAAATCTCTAACCCCGATTGCTGCGGCAACATCCAATCCAGAATCAGCAAATCATACGGATTTTGCGTGGCCAGTTGACTCCCGCGATCGCCGTCATAGGCGACATCCACGGTATATCCCTCACGGCTCAAAATCCGGCTCAAGGGATCGACCATTTCGCTTTCGTCGTCAACGAGGAGGATGTGCATGGCGGATGGGGATTGGGGGTTGGGAGTTGGGGGGAGAAGAATTATGGTAGTCAGGGGTTGGGGAAACAGTCAATTAAGGAGCGAGAATAGTAAACTAATACAGCCCATTCTTGCCTCTGCCTAGATGTGCCAACGGTACGTCTCTACATTTTCTTCTGACCACTTCCTCTTCCTCCCTCCTCTCCCTTTTATTCCTCCTTCCTATGATCACCGTTGCTCTCCCCAAAGGCGCTCTGCTGAAAGACTGTATTCGCCTCTTTCAAGCGATCGGATTAGACTTTAGTGCATTTCTCGATTCATCGAATCGCCAGTTGCAAATTACTGATCCCACGAATACGGCGAAGGCGTTGCTGGTGCGGACGCATGATGTGCCGGTGTATGTGGAATATGGGCAAGCGCAATTGGGGATTGTGGGGTATGACGTGTTGCGGGAAAAAACGCCGCAGGTGGCGCACTTGGTGGATTTGGGATTTGGCAAATGTCGGTTGTCGGTGGCGGTGAAGGAATCGAGTCCCTATCGGTCGGCGTTGGAATTGCCGTTGTATGGGCGGGTGGCCTCGAAGTTTGTGCATTGTGCGCGGGAATATTTTGATGCGCTGGATCTGCCCGTCGAGATTGTGCCGTTGTACGGATCGGTGGAGTTAGGACCGATTACGGGAATGTCGGAGGCGATCGTGGATTTGGTTTCAACGGGGCGCACGTTGCAGGAGAACGGCTTGATCGAAATTGAAGTGTTGTTCGAAAGCACGGCTCGTCTGATCGCCCATCCCCTCAGCTATCGCCTCGATGTGGATGGGTTGAATGAGAAGATCGAGCAGATTCGGACGCAGGTGTTAACGGCGGTTTAAGCGTCACCATGTAATCAGTGGATTACATGGTGAATTGACCTCTTGTGGGGTGGGCATCTTGCCCGCCCAGGTCAGAAGCCTGCACTATGGATGGTGGGTCTACTGACACCGCAGTCCATGAGTCGGATTTCTGGGAAGGGGTGTGGGTTTGGGCGGGCAAGATGCCCACCCCACAGGGATTTGATTGTCTGAAGGACAAATTTGGGCGGGCAAGATGCCCACCCCACAAGGAATTGGTTTTCTGAAGTGATGAGGCAGCGGTGAGTGGACAGCGCTGCCTTATCGAGAAGTTAACTATTCGCTGTAAGCCTCCATGGGCAGACAGGTGCAAACTAAATGGCGATCGCCATAGGCTTGATCAATCCGTCCCACGGCAGGCCAGAACTTGTTTTCTCGTGTCCATTGAGTGGGGTAAACAGCAGCTTGGCGCGAGTAGGGGCGATCCCACTCCTCGGTGAGCGCAAGGACGGTGTGGGGGGCGTTCTTCAGGACATTGTTGTGGCGATCGGCCTTACCATCGGCGATCGCTTGAATTTCCTGCCGAATCGCGATCATGGCATCACAGAAGCGATCCAATTCCGCCTTCGATTCGCTCTCCGTGGGTTCCACCATGATGGTGCCAGCGACGGGCCAGGACACCGTGGGCGGGTGGAAGCCGTAGTCGATCAGGCGTTTGGCAATGTCATCGACTTCAATTTCGGCGGTCTTCTTAAACTGCCGCAAATCGATAATGCACTCGTGCGCCACCCAGCCCTGCTTACCTTTGTACAAGACGGGGTAATGTCCCTCCAGCCGCTTGGCGATGTAGTTGGCATTCAGGATGGCTACTTGCGTAGCCTGGGTTAAGCCTTCGCCGCCCATCAGCGCAATATACATCCAGGAAATCGGCAAAATGCTGGGACTGCCCCAGGGTGCGGCGGAAACGGCACCAATGCCCTGCTTGCCACCGACAGGCACAACGGCATGAGTCGGTAAAAAGGGCACCAGATGTTTGGCGACCCCGATCGGCCCCATGCCCGGACCACCGCCGCCATGTGGGATGCAGAAGGT
>JAIXVO010000716.1 GCA_027482985.1 Cyanobacteriota bacterium | reverse complement strand
CGACAACTTGGGAGAGTTTGCCGAGTTGCTTCAGTGCCAAGGCGCGGTTATACCAGGCCCAGTAATAATCGGGTTTGAATTCAATGGCGCGATCGTAGCTATCGATCGCCGCGTCAAACCGATTCAAATTTCTTAAGGCAATGCCCCGGTTATACCAGGCCCAGCAATAATTAGGTTTAAACTTAATTGCCTGGTCGTAGCTAGTAACGGCTTCTTCATACCGCTGAATATCATCCAGGGCACTGCCCCGGTTATTCCAGGCTTCCGAAAACCCCGGTTCATACTCCAGTGCTTGATCGTAGCTCTCGATCGCTTCGGCGTAGCGGCCTAAGCGGTAAAGCGCATTGCCCCGGTTATACCAGGCATCGGGGTAATCGGGTTGCAATTGCAGCACCACATCGTAGCTAGCGATCGCGGCAACATAGTCGTGCTGCTTGTTTAAATATAGTCCTTTCTGGAAGAAAAAGACGGCTTCAATCTCTTGGGAGTTCACCATAGTGTGTCAGGGGGAGGGAGCGGTTGGCGAAGGTTAGTGCTTGTTCATTTAAATTGCCCCAGCCTGGGTCAGAGTTAAACCGTAAATACCGCGAATCCGAGCAAGGAATGGATTCTGTGATCCGGTATTGGTACGCAGGCTTTAAACGAGTTGTCATCGCTCTTAGGGATGAATAATCACACAGACAGCTACGGTGAAAATGGTACCGCAAATACTCTCTTCAGCGACAGCTTTGCCAAAATCGCGTCCCACCTAAAATGAGGAGCCAGACTCCAAATGCCAATTGCAAACTGGTCAGCAGCAGTGGCATCCAATGATAATGGGTGCCCGCCACTAAGTGAATGCGGGTCATGTTGGCGATCTGGCGATCGTAGAGAACGTACACCTGGGTTTGATTAGGTAAGCGTAGGGAACAATCCTTCAGGTGGCGCACCTCACCTGTATGGATTTGATACTGCACAAGTGGGCAGGGGGCGATTTGCCAGTCTTTGCACTGAGACTGGGTAGCAAACCGGTGAGAATTCCGACAAACCTTCACCTTCGTGTTTTCCTGACCAATGACAGTGCCGACGACTTCTTGTTGCCGACTGGCAGCATCAAAGTCAGTCCAGGCCGTCCGAGCCATGATTGTCGTCAGCACCCCACCCACCAACAGGACGAGAATGCCAGTGGCGATCGCCTTAAGGCGTTGTAACGTCATCGGTCTGTCGTTCGTCCTGCTAGCTAATCCCGTTGCTTCGGCTGGATCAAATAACCACAGCGATGTTCACCATCCACCTGCCAGTGAGTTCGTTCGACAATGCAGTCGGGTAGCGCCACGCCAAACATTTCCAGCTCATGTCCACACACACTGGGGAAGGTTTCGGCGATGTGAGAGATGGCGCAGTTATATTCTGTCAGAATATAAAGATCGGGGTGGGTATCTTCGACTAAATATTCCGCCATATAGCCTTCTTCGCGGCGTAGTTCCACAAGGCGGTTTACCCGTTCCTGGATCGTGCCGGAACCGAGGCGATCGCGATATTCCAGGGCTTTACGTTCCCATTGTTTGCGGAGAATCGTCCCCATCTGTTCCTGACCTATGGTTTCCGCCAGCGTGTCCAGGAGGGAAACGGCAAATTCATCGTAGCGATCGGGGAAGCGATCGCGCCCTGCTGGACTCAAGGTATAGAGATGATTCGGTCGCCCCATCCCGGTGGAAGCGGTCTGATGCAAAATCAGCCCCTCCTCTTCCAGATCTTTCAGATGACGGCGCACCGCCTGCGGGCTAATTTGCAACGTCTCAGCTAGATCGTGGGCCGTCGCCTGACCTCGCTTAAGCAGATGTTGCAGGATGTCTTGTTTAGTGGAGGGTTGCTGAGTGGCGGTCATGCGAGTCCAGCGGGATAGCCGAAAGGACAGAGAATGCTAACAAACCGACTTTAGCAACAATTTTGTTGTTAAAGTATCGTACAATTAACTTTAGAAACAAGTGTGTTGCTTTAATTATAGAATCCAATCTATTGGATTTTGAAACGAATTACCAGTCGCCTGCCTCATGAATACACCGACCCAACCGACCCCGGCCTCCGAAAAAAGCTTAGAAGCCATGCGGCACTTCTCTGAGAAGTACGCCAAGAACACGGGCACTTATTTTTGTGCCGACCCCGGCGTGACTGCCGTGGTGATCGAAGGGCTGGCCAAGCATAAGGATGAGCTTGGTTCTCCCCTGTGTCCCTGTCGTCACTATGAAGACAAGGTGGCCGAAGCCGAAGCCGCTTACTGGAACTGCCCCTGTGTGCCCATGCGGGAACGCAAGGAATGCCACTGTATGTTGTTCCTGACTTCGGATAATCCCTTTGCCTGTGAAGCCCAAGAGATTTCACTGGAGCAAATTCGGACGGTTACAACCCAGTACTAAGCAGTTTGGATTGGCGATTTTGGCTTTTCGTGCCTGCCCCAAAGTCAAAATCGCGAATCTCAAATCCCCCATCGAGAAGAGAACACTATGAGCGCATCCGTTCAAAATCTGGTCAATCAGCCTTACAAGTACGGTTTCATCACCAACATTGAGTCCGATACGATTCCTCGCGGCTTGAATGAGGACATCGTGCGGCTGATTTCGGAGAAGAAAGGCGAACCGGAATTCATGCTGGAGTTTCGCTTACGGGCGTATCGGCAGTGGCTCAAGATGACGGAGCCGAACTGGCAGCACGCAACTTATCCCGCGATCGATTATCAGGACATCATTTACTACTCCGCGCCCAAGGTCAGCGAGAAGAAAAAGAGTCTGGAAGAAGTCGATCCGGAATTGCTGGACACTTTCGAGAAGCTGGGCATTCCCCTCTCTGAGCAGAAGCGGCTGGCCAATGTCGCTGTCGATGCAATCTTTGATAGCGTCTCAGTCGCCACCACCTTCAAGGAAAAGTTGGCGAAGGACGGCGTGATTTTCTGCTCCATTTCGGAAGCGCTGCAAGAGCATCCCGAGTTGGTGAAGAAGTATCTCGGTAGCGTCGTGCCGATCGCCGATAATTATTTCGCCGCCCTCAACTCCGCCGTCTTCAGCGATGGCTCGTTCGTCTACATTCCCAAAGGCGTGCGCTGCCCGATGGAACTCTCGACCTACTTCCGGATCAACAATGGCGATTCCGGGCAGTTTGAACGGACGCTGATCGTGGCCGAAGAAGGCAGTCATGTCAGCTATCTGGAAGGCTGTACCGCGCCCATGTACGACACCAATCAGCTCCATGCCGCTGTGGTGGAACTGGTGGCGTTAGATGATGCGGAAATCAAATATTCCACCGTCCAGAACTGGTACGCAGGCGACAAAGAGGGCAAAGGCGGGATTTACAACTTTGTCACCAAGCGTGGTCTGTGTCAGGGCAAAAACTCCAAAATCTCCTGGACTCAGGTGGAAACGGGTTCTGCCATCACCTGGAAGTATCCCAGTTGCGTCCTCGTGGGCGACAACTCCGTGGGTGAGTTTTACTCTGTGGCGTTGACCAACAACTACCAGCAAGCCGACACGGGCACCAAGATGGTTCACATTGGCAAAAACACCCGCAGCACGATCATCTCGAAAGGGATTTCGGCGGGTAAGTCGAAGAACAGCTATCGCGGGTTGGTGAAGATTGGGCCGAAAGCGACGGGTGCCCGCAACTATTCCCAGTGCGACTCGATGCTAATTGGGGATACGGCGCAGGCCAACACTTTCCCCTACATCCAGGTGCAAAACAATCTCGGTAAGGTAGAGCATGAAGCGTCTACGTCCAAAATTGGCGAAGACCAGTTGTTCTACTTCCAGCAACGGGGCATCTCGATGGAAGACGCGATCTCGATGATGATCAGCGGGTTCTGTAAGGACGTGTTTAACCAGTTGCCGATGGAATTCGCCGTCGAAGCCGACAAGCTCCTGAGCCTGAAACTGGAAGGCAGCGTGGGTTAGTTATGAGGGGCACGGCGGACATCACATTGACGAGTGGAGTTGATCT
>JAIXVO010000747.1 GCA_027482985.1 Cyanobacteriota bacterium | reverse complement strand
GTTGAAGCGAGATCCTGGCCCGGTAACTCAGCAGCTGACCGAGGCCCAGGCCCTACCGGAAATCATGCTTGTTTGGCAGAACCTGGTGCAGCAAGACATTCTCCCCGTCGAAGACGATGATGATTTTTGAGTCGTCTATCCGGTCGCTCTAGCCGTAACAGAGTATGTCGGGGATAGAAGCTCCTTATGTTTACTGTGTAGAGTCAGATAGTCTATCCATTGACTCTATTCAATCGTTTTTCTAGGGACAACCTGAGCATGCGCCGTTTTCTAGGCTTATTAGTAGGGGGGATACTGGTGGTCGTTTTGGGCTTGACGGCCCAGTGGAGCGTGGCCCAGACCCAGGCCGCTCCAGGGACTGCGCCTAGGCCAACGACCAGCATTTTGTTTGAAAATGTTCAGATTTTCGATGGCACGTCGGCGCAACTCTCGGCCCCGTCCAACGTCTTGGTGGTTGGTAACACCATCGATACCATCTCAACGGCGGCTATTACCCCAGCGGCTAACGTCACCCGCATCAACGGCAATGGTCGCGTACTCATGCCGGGGCTCATTGACGCCCATGTTCACCTGTTCATGGCCGCCCTCTCCCCTGAAGTTCTCCTCAATCCCAACACGTCCCTGGAAACCCTTAACACCACGGCAGCAACCACCGCCACCGGCATGCTGCTACGGGGGTTTACCAGTGTCCGTGATATGGCCGGGCCAGTGTTCGACCTCAAAAAAACGATTGATGGCGGAACGGTGGTGGGGCCGAGGATCTGGCCCTCGGGGGCGATGATCTCCCAGACCAGTGGCCATGGCGATTTTCGCTCCCTGGCCGATCTGCCTAGAACCCCCACCAGCCCCCTCAGTCGAGGGGAAGTGCTGGGGGCCGGTGCGATCGCCGATGGGGTCGATGAAGTGCTCCTCCGCACTCGGGAACAGCTGATGCGGGGGGCCAGCCAGATTAAGCTGGCGGCGGGGGGCGGGGTGTCATCCGACTTTGACCCCCTGGATGTGAGCGAGTACACCGAGGCTGAGCTCCATGCCGCCGTGGAAGCCGCCGCCAATTGGAACACCTACGTGGCGGTTCACGCCTATACCCCTGTCGCCATTCAGACCGCCATTCGGGCCGGGGTGAAGTGCATTGATCACGGTCACCTCATGGACGAGACGACGGCCCAGATCATGGCGGAAAAGGGGATCTGGCTCAGTATGCAGCCGTTCATCAATACGGGCACGAGCTCGTTTCCAGAGGGTTCGCCAAACCGTATCAAGCAACTGCAACTGTATGAGGGAACCGATATAGTCTATGGACTGGCAAAGAAATACAACCTCAAGACCGCCTGGGGCACAGACCAGCTCTGGGATGCCGCACAGTTAGACAAGCAGGGCGAGATGCTGAGTCGCATGGTGCGCTGGTACACCCCTGGCGAAGTGCTGAAGATGGCTACAAGTACCAATGCCGAGCTGCTGGCCCTATCTGGCCCCCGCAATCCCTATCCTGGCCAGCTGGGGGTGGTGGAAGAAGGGGCGCTGGCTGACCTGCTGTTGGTTAACGGCAATCCATTGCAGGACATCAAGCTGGTCGAGAACCCTGACCAAGCCTTTAGCATGATTGTGAAGGACGGCCAGATCTACAAGAACACCCTCTAGAACCAAATGGCTCGTGCCTGTTATTCAAGTAAGATTTGAAGAGGTCGAAGTAGGGTGCGATTGGTAAGGCCACCCTTACCAGGAGAGCGTGTGGGCAATACTATTCTTCAGCGTCGGTTTAGCGATATTGATCAGCTGGCTGAGCAGGTGCAGGTTTTTAGTAAAATGCAACTCACTCAACTCAGTACCGATCGCCTGCAATGTGATATCTGGGCTGCGATCTTTGACGATGTCCAATTCGTGTTTGCTGAAACCTCCTGTCCGCTCCGTTGCCTTGGTTCAAAGTACGAGGAAAGTATCTATTTTAACTTCGTCCTAGAAGCCAGAGAATCTCGTCTGATTTCTCACCATCGTCAGGTGTCGAGTCATACTCTCTTTGGCTTTGCTCCAGATTGGGAAAGTTGTATGATTGTGCCCCCAAAACTCCTATTGGCGGCAGTCCTGATTAAACGCGATGTTCTGCAACATTATCTTCAGGTCATGGAGCGATCAGATCTGAATGAACGATTTTGGGCCAGCAACTATGTCCAGGCTCCTGCCACCTTAACGCCTGTCAAAGCCTATCTCACTCAACTGTCGAGATTGATTTTGGGCCAACCTGAGACTCTACGGCAGCCTTACTTCAGTAAGCTGGTATTAGAAGATTTCATTCCCCTGTTTATCAACTCGATTCCGCCTGTCACCCCAGACATCTTACAACCGCCCTCTCCCCTACATCGAGCGAAACTGGTGAAGCAGGCAGAAGACTACATGATGGATCATATCGATCAACCGCTCACCTTGAAAGATATTTGCAAAGCCGTCTATTCCAGCCGCAGCCCTATTTTCTCCGCGTTTAAAGAAGTGTTTGGCCTGGGGCCAATGGAGTACTTAAAGGTGCAGCGACTCCACCATGTACGACGGATGCTGAAAGTGGCTGATCCAAAGACTGACAGCGTGGCGGCGATCGCCCAAAAACATGGATTTTGGAGCGCTGGACACTTTGCCCGAGATTACAAACAGATGTTTGGCGAACTCCCTTCAAAAACCCTAATAGGATATGAGGAAGGGGATTAAATATTTGTGACTCTGCTATCCTAGAGCACCGATACAGGATGGCTAAAAAACCGGTTTTCTCGTCGCTGCGCTAACGATATGACTTGCATTCTGGCCGAGAAACCGGGTTTCTGTACCGACGTTCTAGGTTGGAGCCATGCCAGTTGTGTAATAAATTGTCTTGCCTTCCTTAATCGTCTCCACCACGTCAATAGCTTGAATAGTCATGGGATCGACCGTGAGGGGATTGTCTGAGAGGATCGCAAAGTCCGCCAGCTTACCCACTTCGATGGAGCCCTTCTGGTCTTCCTCAAAATGTTGATAGGCCGCCCAGATCGTCAGCGCTTTCAACGCTTCCAGGGGAGCCAAACATTGGTCTTCACCCAGGACAAAATCCGTGCGGGTGTGACGATTGACCGCCGACCACATGGTACGGGTGGCATGGGGCAAAACAACCGGTGAATCGGTGTGAATGGTCACTTTCATGCCCCGATTCAGAGCTGATCGGGTGGGAGACATCCGAGCCGCTCGCTCTGGGCCTAGGGTCACTTCACGATGCCAGTCTCCCCAGTAATAGACGTGGGCCGGAAACAGCGCTGGAAATACCCCCAGCTCATTGAACGCATCCAACTGGTCTTCTCGGACGGTATGACCATGGATCAGTACGGTGCGGCGTTCGCGAAGCGTGCCATTGGCATCGCCCT
>JAIXVO010000600.1 GCA_027482985.1 Cyanobacteriota bacterium | reverse complement strand
CAACGGCACCGTCTCTACGAGATCCGCGTGCTTCCCCAAATCCCTGGACAGACCAGCGGCATCGGCTCTACGAGATCCACCGAAACCCGAACCAGGGCGTGGCATTCGGGCGGGGATGGGGGAATTGAGGTTGGAGTTTTGCTGCCGAATGCCGCGCCCCTACGCCCTCCTTATTCTCCCTGCACCAAATAAATCTCTTGATTGGCGCTATCTTGAGCTTTTTGCATTGCCTGAGATAACGGCTGTTCGCCTAATAAGGCGCTGATGAATTGATTATTGAAATGGGTGCGGAGGATGGGGAGGGAGGTCGTGCCTTGCCAGAGGGTAGCATAGGTGGCACCGCGGACAAATGGCGCGTAGAGGGGATGGCAATCGTAGCCCAGTTGTGCCAGGAGCGATCGCCGACTGGGGAGGGCTAATCCCTGTTCGGCCCAGCGTTTCATCCCTGACTTGCTGGTGAGGTACTGAATGAAGGTCCATGCGGCCTGTTTGTGTTTGGATTGGCGGTTCATCACATAGGCGACGGTATAGGCCATGGTGCCGCGTTTGCCGTTGACGGTGGGCACTTCGGCGATGCCAAACCGCAACTTGGGAAAGGTTTCGCGAAAGTAAGGGATTGACCAGGGTCCTTCAATCACCATCGCGGCTTTGCCCTGCCCTAGCATTTCACTGCCCCAGGTGGCTCCGACATCGGTGGGTTGGGCGGCAGTGCGATCGCGGCGATATTGATCGACCACCAGTGACAAGCCGCGCAGACTGGTAGGGGCGGCAAACGTGGCGTTACCTTTCGCATCAGCTAACTGACCGCCAAAGGCTTTAATCATGAAGGTCTGGCGGGCGAGTTCGGGAGCAATGCCCAAGCCAAATCGGGCGGGTTGGCGATCGCCCTTGCGATCAACGGTGAGTTGGCGGGAAACGGTTTGCAACTCATCCCAGGTGGTGGGTGGTTGGGAGATGCCGGCTGCCGTCAAAGCGTCCTGGTTATAAAACAGGGCCAGAGTGGAAAAGTCTTTGGGCAAGCCATAAATCTCATTGCCCTGGCGAAAGGCTTGCAGTAATAAGGGCTGGAAATCGGGCAAATCAAAGTCGGGCGTGATGTAGGCAGTCAGCGGTTCCAGGACTCCCGCCTGGATCAACTGGGGCGCTTCAAAAGCTTCCAGGTAAAAGACATCTGGTGCAACATCCCCAATCAGGCGCGTCCGAATCACATCCATGTACTCGCTATTAATCGCTTCGTACTGCACATCAATGGTGGGATGGGCGGCTTCAAATTCCTGAATCACTTGATTCAACAATTTCCCTTCATTGGGATTACTCTGCCAGCCGCTAAAGCGAATCGTGACGCGAGGGGCGGCATCACTGGGCGCATGATGACCGGGAAGACAACTGGTGAGGGCGATCGCGAGAGCCACCAACCAGCCAAATTTTAATCGTTCCATGAGTAGACAAAGGGCGACGGGAGGGGACACGCAGCCTGGAGTTGGGGCAGTTGGAGGGTAAACGTTGTCCACTGATCCACACTGCTAACTGCGATCGTACCTCGGATTCGCTCCACCCGTTTTTGCACCAGCGCCAACCCTAAGCCAGTGCCGCCATGCTTCCAGGGGTCGGTATTGGGCACCCGATAAAACTTCTCAAACACATGACTGAGTTCTGTCGCTGGAATCACTATCCCAGAATTGCTCACCTGAATTTGGACGGGGGGTTCCAGCGGGTTCGCGCCGGCGATCGCGGGTAACTGAGTCGCCTGGATTTGAATCGTTTCACCGGGCGGCGTGTATTTGCAAGCATTGTGTAACAATTCCATCAACACCAATTCGAGGTAGGCAAAATCGGTCGTGAGGGTAATGTGCCTGGTTGCGATGTCTACGCTCAGGTGTTGCTGCGCCAGCCGCATCCGTTCCGCAAACACTTCAGCGACATGGGGTAACCAGTGAGTGAGATCCATCCGGCTCACGACCAACGGATCGGCACCCGCATCTAACCGCGACAGGTTCAACAGATCATTGATCAGATCCGTTTCGCGCTGACACTCTTCCTGCAAAATTTTGAGGTAAACCTGCACCCGCTCCCCACTTAACACGTCCAGTTGCTCCAAATTCAGCTCTAACATCTGCGTCGCCATTTTGATGTTCGACATGGGTGTCCGCAGTTCATGGGAGACGGTACTGAGAAAATCGTCTTTCAGCTGGTTGAGTCTGGCCAGTTCATCGACTTGCGCTTGCGCGGCTTGATAGAGTCGAGATTGCCGCAGGGCGATCGCGCAATGGTTCGCCACTTGTTGCACAATCCGAATTTCCAGGTCATTAAAACTTTCTTCTTTCCAGCGAAACAGCCAAATGTCTCCCAGAATGCCTTGATCATCCAGCATCGGACACATCAGCACGGTGTAATACTGCTCTGCCAAGGGAATATAATCGGGTCTTGGGAAACATAGTTGGAAGGTTTGATCCTGGGTCAGTTGCGCGACGATATGTTTCACCGTAGGCAACTCAAACGAAAATTCCAGTCCCAAGGCAAAGGCACCCTGAGTCGAATATTCATGGGTAATGCGGCAAGCCGTTAAGTCGGGATTATAGAGTGAGGCGTTACAACAAATCACTTCTAAACCGATGCCCAACTCAGTTACCGCTGTTTGCAAAATCTGATTTTCATCGAGGCTATCTCGCACTTTATCGGTAATCCGTTTTAGCAATGACTCAAAGACCAGGGCTTTCTGAATGACCGCCGTCCGGTCTTCTACCTGCCGTTCTAAATCAGTATTGAGTTGCTGAAGTTGCTGGTAAAGGTTCGCCTGTTGAATCGCGATCGCCAGTTGGCTCGTGAGTGCTTTTGCCAGTTGAATATCCGCTTCTTGCCAGGGCGCATCCGTTTTGACGAGGGTCAACGCACCCCACAGCTGATTCACACAATGGATGGGCAAAATTAACCAGGCACCGGGGAATACCGTCGCCAGGTACTGATTTTCGGGCTCCTGACAGGTCTGAGGCTGGGTTAAACAGACGATTTCCCCCCGTTTGAGCTGAACCGCGATCGCGTTATTTTCATCCGGAGTCTCAAAACTGGCAACGTTTAGGAGGTCGGGCGGATTCCCGTAGAGGGCAATGTTCCGCCAACACTGGCGATCGGCACAATATTCGGTGAGCACTGCTTCTTGGGCATTCAGTACATGGGCAAATTCACGCACCGCCGTGGTGTAAATGGTCATTGCATCCAGCGAATGGCGAATCGCTTGCGTGACCTGATTCAGCGCTCGTTCTAGATTGGCTTGCTGGTGTAACGCTCGTTCTGCCCGTTTGCGATCGCGAATATCGCGCACCATCACCAGCGCTTCCTGATCACTAATGGCGATCACGCGCACTTCTTCATCCTGCACGATGCCATTTACAGTGATAGCCTGCTCATAGACCTGCAATTGCCCCGTTGCCAGCGTTGCGTTGATCGCCAGCATGCGCCGATGCGCCAGATCCCACGGCAAAATCGCGTAGATGTTAGCCCCAATGGAATAAGGCAAAATCCCCATCAATTTGGTGTTGTTGCTCTCCACCACCTCTAGATAAGTGCCATCCTGGTGCATGCGCAACAATAAATCAGGGATGGCTTCTAGAATGGCGCGATTGGTGGCTTCACTGCGCCGTAACGCCAGTTCTGCCTGATGGCGATCGCTAATATCCCGCGCCACACAAATGACTGAATGGGCTGAGAGCGGCGAAATATTCGCGGCAAACCACCGCGTTCCGCCCTGCACCTCCACCGGATATTCCAGATAGGTCACTTCCCCGGTCGCTAACACCCGTTGAATGCCCTGCCAAATTTGATCCGCATCCACCTTGGGAAAAACCTCATGCACCGTTCGACCTAACAATTGTTCTGCCGGCTGGCGTAACAGATCATTGGAAGGGGCTGTTACGTGGAGATACCGCCCGTCCTGATCCAGCGTCAGCACCACATCCGTCATTGAGGTAAACATGGCCCGCAATTCGCGTTCCGATCGCTCTAACGACACCTGCGCCGCTTTGCGATCGCTGATATCCTCCACCACTGCCGTCATCCACCGCACCTGGCCCCGCTGGTCATACACCGCAGAGGCATGAATCTTCACCCAGATCGTGGTGCCGTCTCGCCGCAGACAGCGCTGTTCCAAGGCAAAAGCCGGAATTCGCCCTGCCACCGCTTGCTGATTCATCGTTTCTGATGCGGCTAGGTCATCCGGATGCACCAAATCTTGCCATCGCCGCCCCGCCAGCAGTTCGGCACTGGGATAGCCAAAAATCTTGCCATAGGCTTGATTGACCCGGACTAAATTGCCTGCTGGGGTCGTTAAATTCATCCCCAATTCGGCATGCTCATAGATATAGTTCAACCAGACGGCATCCGCCTTTGACCCAGTTCGCCAAAGCTTTTGGAAGCGCTGGATCCCATACACTGCGATCGCGCCAACCCCGACGCCCGACAACAAACTCAGCCCAACCTGCAACGGTTCAAAAACATTCATGAAGAAGCGATCCAGCATGGATGGTGAAGGAATGGGGACATTTAATTGTCAGCCATATCAAAAAAGCTTGGTATAAGAAAATACACAGCAGCTCGTGTCGTTTTATGCCCAATTCTACTCATAATTTCCGTTCCAGGGAAGAAGAGGGGTTAGGAGAGCAGGAATCTAGGCTGGACAGGCAGAGGGTGATCGTAGAGACGGTGCCGCTGGCACTGCGCTGTCGGTGGTTGGGGCGATCGCAGAGCCGTTACCGCCATCTTCCCCACCCCCACCCGTTCGGCTAAACGCTCACGTCGACCCCCAACCCCCAACCCCCCTCACTGCTGCTCCATATAAATAGAACCTTGCTCTTTCCCATTAATCGCGATGGGCTTATAGCGGATGTTGCCTTTCACCGTGACTTCGGTTCCAGGGGCGGGAGCGGGTTGGTTGGTGAGAATCCAAACTTTGCCAGTGGCATCTTGCAGCGGGTAGACAGTGCCTTCCAGCAGCGGGACGGGGTTACCAGCAGTGCCTTTGACCACGACGATCGCCGTTCCCGTCGGCTTCGTTGGCAGTTGGGCGATCGGGGTGGGGGGGGCGGCAGGGCTGACGACCTGGGCAGGTTCGGAAATGGCGCGACTACTGCACCCCGCGATCGCCCAACCCAGCAGCAGGGGCACACTTACGACGGCGATCCAGGCGCGAGTCCGGGCGATCGACTGACCTGCACCGCGCGCTGGCAAAATTCCATCCATCACAGAATTCCTTAATCAAGCTGAGAAACTGCATTGACACCCTAGCGCAGTGTTAGCATAAATTGCTCAAATGCCAATTTAATCGTGTCATGTCTACTGCTACTCTGCTCGATGGCAAAGCCCTGTCGCAAAAAATCCAGGCGGAATTAGCCGCAAAAATTCAGGCGGTGCAAGCGCAAAAAGGTCGTCCTCCCGGCTTAGCCGTCCTGATGGTGGGTGACAATCCTGCCAGTGCCGCCTATGTTCGCAACAAGGAAAAAGCCTGTGCGACGGTGGGGATTGCTTCCTTTGGCACCCATTTCCCAACCGAGACAACCCAGGCGGAACTGGAACAGGCGATCGCAGCTTTAAATCAGGACGATCGCGTCGATGGCATCCTGGTGCAACTGCCCCTGCCCCCGCACCTCGATGCGATCGCCCTGCTCAACACCATTCATCCCGACAAAGATGCCGATGGGTTGCATCCCGTCAACCTGGGGCGGTTGGTGCGCGGCGAACCCGGACTCCGGAGTTGTACCCCGGCTGGCGTGATGCGGCTGTTGCAGGAATACGCGATCGATCTCAAGGGCAAACACGCCGTCGTGATTGGGCGCAGCATTCTGGTCGGCAAACCGCAAGCTCTGATGTTGCTGGAGCAGGATGCCACCGTCACGATCGCCCACTCCAAAACGCCCGACCTGGCGGCCATGGCGCGATCGGCAGATATTTTAGTGGCGGCAGTGGGGCGACCGTTGATGATTACTGCCGATATGGTCAAGCCCGGTGCGGCGGTGATTGATGTGGGTATTAACCGAGTGGAGACAGCAGACGGCAAATCGCGCCTCGTGGGAGATGTGGATTTTGCCGCAGTGCAGCCCATTGCCAGCTATCTCACCCCGGTGCCAGGGGGCGTGGGGCCATTGACGGTTGCCCTCTTGTTACAAAATACAGTGCAGAGTTATTTAGCGAATTCCTAATAGCGGGCACTCGACACCTTAGAATGATGAGGAATAGAAAACCCATTTAATATGGTCGAGAATGCATCTGATAAAACCAGTGGGAGGGTTACAGGCATGGTCATGACGGACGACTTACGAGCGTCCCAACGGGAGTTCCAATTTGATCTCAAAACCTATCTGGCCGACCGTCAGGCGCAGGTTGAAGCGGCTCTCGATCGCTCCCTTCCGGTAGTCTACCCCGAAAAAATCTATGATGCCATGCGCTACTCCCTGCTGGCGGGAGGTAAGCGGCTGCGTCCGATTTTATGCCTCACCACCTGCGAGTTGACGGGCGGCACGATTGAAATGGCGATGCCGACCGCCTGTGCGCTGGAAATGATCCACACGATGTCACTCATTCATGACGATTTGCCCGCGATGGATAACGACGATTATCGGCGTGGCAAACTCACAAATCACAAAGTTTTTGGCGAAGATGTGGCGATTCTCGCAGGTGATGGCTTGCTGGCCTATGCCTTTGAACACGTCGCGATCGAAACCCAAAATGTGCCCGCCGATCGCCTACTGAAAGTGGTGGCGATGTTAGGTCGAGCCGTGGGCGCAGCGGGTTTAGTCGGCGGACAAGTGGTCGATCTGGACTGTGAAGGGAAGAGTGATGTCTCCCTAGACACGCTGAACTTCATCCACAATCACAAAACTGCGGCGCTGCTGGAAGCTTCAGTCACATCGGGAGCTGTCCTGGCTGGAGCACCCGAAGAGGATTTGCAACGCCTGTTGCGATATGCCAAAAATATTGGACTGGCCTTCCAAATTGTCGATGATATTTTAGATATCACGTCTACTCAGGAAGAATTAGGCAAAACTGCTGGCAAAGACCTAACGGCGCAAAAAGCCACCTACCCCAGTATTTGGGGTCTGGAGGAATCGCGCCGCCAAGCCACTTGCCTGGTGGATGATGCCAAGGCAGAACTTGCGCCCTTTGGCGACAAGGCGGCGGCTCTGGTGGCGATCGCGGACTTCATCACCGCTCGCACCCACTAGGTTCACCTTTCTCACCCACCCGTTTCATTGATCCCTCACCCCACTCACCCCACCGAAACACCATGCAGGACATCGGCGACGTTCTTCACAATCAGGTCCTCCTGGTTGCTATTGCGGCTTGTCTCATTGCACAGGTGCTGAAAGTATTTGTGGAACTCGCCAAACACGGCAAACTGAATGTGCGATCGCTGGTGGAAACGGGGGGGATGCCCAGTGCCCACTCCGCCTTTGTGACGGCGCTGGCGATGGGGGTCGGGCAGGCGATCGGGTGGGCCAGTCCCGATTTTGCGGTCGCTGCCGTGTTTGCGGTGATCGTCATGTATGATGCGGCGGGGGTGCGGCAGGCAGCAGGCAAACAGGCGCGCGTCCTGAACCAAATCATCGACGAATTCTTCCAGGGCGAACACCAATTCCCAGAAGAACGCCTCAAAGAACTGCTGGGACACACGCCATTTCAGGTGATTGCCGGTTCGATTCTGGGTGTCGCCATTTGCTGGGCGGCAGAACTAGCCTACTGAGGAGAGGCAACGACGCGCCCAAAGATCGAACGCCAAATCGCGCAACTAAACAATCGCCGAACGGTGATCTTTGTTCCATACCATTACGCGATCGCTGCAACCAGAGATTTCCCTGGCTCAACGTGAGTCTCTGCCAGCGACCAAGTTCCCTCAATTGTTCTAACCTAAGAAGCAGGAAACAGCGGTGCCAAACACGTTAAGCCTTAAGGAGACCTGTCTGTATGAGTGTGATATTGAGACGCAATGCTGTTTAATAATCCATTAGAACTGTCGCAATTCCTGCTTGCCAGTCTGGGTACCCGACTCTATCGCTTTCATGAAGACCGTGTGCCGCGTCAGGGGGCAGTGCTGATTGTGAGTAACCATCGCAGCTTTATGGATGCGCCCGTCCTCATGGCGGCAATTAATCGTCCGATTCGCTTTGCCTGCCATCATTACATGGGTGAAGTGCCCGTCATGCGGGATATAGTCAAGCGGCTGGGATGTTTTCCCCTGGAGGCTCCGCCTGAACGTCACCAAAGTTTTTTCCAGAAAGCGGTACGCTTATTGGAGTTACAACAGGCGGTAGGTGTGTTTCCCGAAGGCGCGGCACCGATGGTGCAGGAAACTGCCCCCCAACAAATGGGAGCCTTTCAGCGGGGCTTTGCCCATCTCGCCCTACGAGCACCCATCGAGGATCTGGCAATTCTGCCGATCGCGATCGCCACCCATCGCGAAGTCCACCGTCCCGGTATCCCCCTGCCTCTGCTGAGCTGGATTGATCCCTCAGAACCCCTATTCAAACAAGCTGGGTGGCATCCGATGGTCGTCTATCAACGGGTAAATGTGCTGATCGGTCACCCTTATTGGATTACTGCCACCCAGCGCGCCCACTACCAGGGTAAACAAGCGCGATCGCTCGTAGCCGAAGTGACCCAAACCTGTTATGCCGAAATTGATCAATTATTGGCACAAGGATGCTACTAGCGGGCAGGAGTCAGGAGTTAAGGCGGCGCTGACAACTGTCTACGCTCAATCATGCCAAGGCTGTTTCCTGCTGCCTTCGGCCTCCTGCCACGACCCAGAAGTCAAACGATTTCCTTGTAACTTCTGGATTCTTCCCTTCTGGCTCCTGACTCCTCCCTCCCCTCCCTCTCCCTCCCTCCCTTCCCCATGCTCACCTCTAGCCCTGTATTTCTGACCCCTGAACGGCTTCAGCCGGAATTACCGCTGTTCATCTTTCTGCCAGGTATGGACGGGACAGGGCAACTGTTTCGGACGCAAATGGCAGGCTTGGAGGTGGGCTTTGATGTGCGCTGTCTGGCGTTATCGCCGACGGATTTGACCAGTTGGGATGAGTTGGCGGCGCAAACGGTGGCGCTAATTGAGCAAGAGTTGGAACATCAGAGCGATCGCCCGGTTTATCTGTGTGGAGAATCCTTTGGGGGGTGTCTGGCGATGAAAGTGGCGTTGCTGGCACCCCAGTTATTGACGCGGCTGATTTTGGTAAATCCAGGGTCTTCTTTTGCCCAAAAGCCATTTTTTAGTTGGAGTAGTGCGATCACCAGTTGCCTGCCTGCCCCCCTGTATCGGCTGTCCTCAGTGTGGCTGATGGCTTGGCTGGCACGATTGGAGCGGTTAGATCCGAGCGATCGCCAATCTTTACTCAAAGCAGTGCAATCGGTGCCGCAGGAAACATCAGTGTGGCGACTGTCGATTCTCAGTCACTTTGCCGTTCCCGAAGCCGAACTACGGCAACTCAAACTCCCGGTCTTGCTGATTGCGGGCGGTGCCGATCAATTGCTGCCCTCAGTGGCAGAAGCCGAGCGGCTGAGTCGGAGTTTTACTAACGCGAAGGTTGTCGTGTTGCCGGACAGCGGGCACGCCTGTCTACTGGAGGCCGATGTCAAGCTTTATGAAATTATGCAAGAACATGATTTTCTGCTGCCTGCCCAGGTGGAACAATTAACCCCCAAATAGATTAAGCTCAATGCTGTGGGAAGAGTGACGCGACGGAATGAACTTGATCTCGTTTTTGCTGCGATCGTCCTGGCAGATGGTCGCGATCGCGATTCTGACTGGCTTTATCAGTGGCGGCAGTAGTGCGGCGCTAATTGCGTTGATCAGTCGAGCGATCAGTCAGGGGATTGGGGTCTCGCTGGATGCGATCGCGATCGCCTTTGGCTGTCTGGCGGTCATCGCCCTGGCTTCCAGCATTACCTCGCAGATTATGTTGATCCGGCTAGCACAACAGGCAATTTTTCAACTGCGCCTCAGTCTCAGTCAGCAAATTCTCGCCACAGAACTCTCTCACCTGGAAAGATTAGGCGCACCGCGACTGCTGGCCACCCTCACGGACGATGTCCAGGCGGTATCGGAGGCAGTGCGATTGGTGCCCTTTTTGTGTATCGATCTGGCGATCGTGGTGGGCTGTCTCAGTTACATCATCTGGCTCTCCTGGCAGGTGTTCTTCCTGGTGGTGGTGCTGACGGTGGTGGCACTGGGGAGTTGCCGCTGGTTGTTGAAACGGGGGCAGAAGTGGTTAGCCAAAGCGCGAGAAGAACAGGACACCTTATTTAAACAATTTCGGACGGTGACGGATGGCACGAAGGAATTGAAACTCAACTACCGTCGCCGTCAATCCTTTTTGCAGGAAGATTTGCAACAGTCCGCCGCGACCTATCGCCGCTACAACACCCGTGGGCTCACCCTGTTTGCTATGACTTCCAGTTGGGGCAAGTTGATCTTTTTCTTCGCGATCGGCTTTGTCTTGTTCGCCCTGCCGAAGCTAATGACTTTGAGTTTACCAACGCTGTCGGGCTATGTGCTGACCTTCACCTATTTAATGTTGCCGATGGATAATATCGTCAACTCGTTGCCCGTGTTGGGACGCGCTGGGGTGGCGTTGCAGAAAATTGAGTCGTTGGGGATTACGCTCAGCGATCGCGCCGAAACCCTGACCACTCCCGACTCGATTCGCCCCACCTGGAAGGAATTACGGTTAGCTCAAGTAACGCATGCCTACCAAACCGAACAGGACGATCGCGGATTTGCCGTGGGTCCCATTGATCTAACCCTGCATCCGGGGGAACTGGTGTTCATTGTGGGCGGCAATGGCAGCGGCAAATCTACTCTGGCAAAACTGATTTTGGGCCTCTACCAACCTTCGGCGGGAGAGATCTGGCTGGATGGCGATCGCATCATCGATACCAACCGGGAATGGTATCGCCAACATTTTGCCGTCGTATTTGCCGATTTCTTTCTCTTCGATCGCCTCCTGGGATTGGATCAAGCGGATCTTGATGTAGCAGCGGCGACTTACCTCAAACGGTTACGACTGGATCATAAAGTCACCATCGATCAGGGCAAACTCTCTACCACTGCCCTCTCACAAGGCCAACGCAAGCGCCTCACCCTGCTCACGGCCTATCTCGAACAACGTCCCATTTTTCTGTTCGATGAATGGGCCGCGGATCAAGACCCCGTCTTCAAAGATGTCTTCTACACTGAACTGCTGCCCCAACTCCGCAACCAGGGCAAGACTATTCTCTGCATCAGCCATGATGATCACTATTTCCACCTCGCCGATCGCATCATCAAATTAGACTACGGCCAAATCGAATACGATAAATTGATGAGTCAGGCGTAAATTCGGAGGTTATCGAAATGAGTTTGATTGTGGAAATCAACGAAGACGGCACCGTAAAACTTCCAGATGAAGTTTTAGCGGCTATTTACCCCAAAAAACGGTTTGTGGTTCAGGTCAATCCGGATCAGGGAATTATCCTAGCACCTGCCGACCCCGTTCGACCTTTCTGGCAAACTGCAACCCCGCAGGAACGTGCAGACCGACTGCTGCAATGGGCTGCCAGCCATCAAAATGGAGTTAATCTACCAGACAAAGCAACTCATCGAGATACGATTTACGACTGATGGCAAGCTATCTACTAGATACCAATATTTTATTAAGAATAGTGGATGAACAATCCCACTTACATTCACTGGCCACTCAAGCTGTTGCCAAACTAATCGTCGATCAACATCAAGTTTTTATTACAACTCAAAATATTATCGAGTTTTGGGCTGTTGCCACACGCCCAATTGCAGCCAATGGTTTAGGCTGGAGCACTGCTCAGACCCAAGCAGAAGTCGCCCAAATCATGAGCCAATTTCCTGTCCTTGAAGATGTTCCACAGATTTTTAGATACTGGTTGCAATACGTGACTAATCAACAAATTCAAGGGAAACGGGTACACGATAGCCGATTAGTCGCAGTCATGCAGACTTACCAGATTGGCCACTTATTGACCTTTAATGGTGATGATTTTGGAGAAATTGCGGGACTCGCGATCGCGAGTCCCGCAAGTGTGATGGGAGTACGTGAGGAGTGATGATGACAATTCAAATCTTGTTGGCACTGTTAGTGCTGGGTGGAATTATGTTCTACCTGGCCTGTGCTGTGTTTACCTATCAATTTTTTGGGCGAAAAAAGGTGAAATCAGATCGGCAAGATGTGGAAAATCTCGCAGATTTGCCCACTCCCCCGGTCTCCATTCTTGTTCCGGTCTGTGGGCTGGATGCCGGAGCCTGGGAGAATTGGACTTCACTTTGCACCCAGAATTATGATGATTATGAAGTGCTGTTTGGAGTGGTTGATCCACACGATCCAGCAGTGCCCACTTTGCAACAACTGGAGTCTATTTATCCCGATCGCGTGCGGTTCTTTACAGGATTAGAACCACGGGGGATAAATCATAAAGATAGTAGTTTGAGTTATTTAGTCGAAGCGACTCAAAATAATCTTTTGATTTTTGTCGATAGTGATATTCGCGTCCATTCTGACTATATCTCAACTGTGATTCGACCTTTACTGAGAGATGAAAAAGTCGGAATGGTGACTTGTGCCTACATCGGGTACAATCCTCAATCGTTAGGAGCCGCGATCGCCTCCTTTGGACGTTGTTTTGACTTTATTCCCAGTTTGTTGATTGCCAGAGCCATAGATGGTGGCTTGAGATGCGCGATCGGTACCACCATTGCGACCCGCCGCGATGCCTTTGACCACTACGGCGGTTTGCAACTCAATCGCATCGGGTCAGATTACAACATGGGCAAACGAGCGGCGCAAGCGGGATATATCGTCGAACTGTCGCCTTACATCCTGGAATCGGACACGGGGACGGAAACCGTGGCAGCGGTTTATCAACGAGAACTGCGGTGGGCACGAACCATTCGCTTCAACCGGGGGGCGCAATACTACTCGATGATTTTCTGTTATGGAACAGTGTTTTGTCTGCCGTTGGTGTTGGTGTCGGGGTTTGCACCCTGGGCGATCGCCCTGGCCCTCGTCACCCTCCTGCTGCGGTATGCCCAAGTCGCTGTGGCCATCCAGTGTTTTCAAGCGCCCCGTTTATGGCGCTGGTTATGGGCTTTGCCTTTACGGGACGGGTTGAGCTTTTGGATCTGGTTGGTGGGAGCCTATGGGCAAAAGGTCTACTGGCGCGGACGACCGTTGCGGGTCTATGAAGACGGTTTAATTACCCTATGGGAATAGCCCAGGAAAATGGGAGTCAGCGAGTAAACAAGGGCATCCTAAGCCTGTCTTGTTTTGCCTCTATGCGTGTGTTGTCCGGCCTATGTCTCAGCTTGACCAGGATCTTGCCAGTTTTGTCCCACTTTGCGATCGCCCCTTTTTCCAACTGT